>NZ_JBHVWZ010000002.1:492785-544170 GCF_042881985.1 Streptomyces sp. NPDC058246
TGTGTTTGTTTTCGGCGGTTTTTTGGTGGGGGTGCTCCCCGCGGTGCGGTGGGTGGTTTTTGTGGGGGGGGGGGGTTTCCGTCCCCCGGCCGCCCCCCCCCCGCCCCACTCCCTTCTCCGCTCTCCCCGCCGCGTCGGTCACCAGTACACGACGACCTTGTCCCCCGTGCGGACCTGCGCGAAGAGCGTCGCGATCTTCCCTTCGTCCCGTACGTTGACGCAGCCGTGCGAGGCGCCGTAGTAGCCGCGGGCCGCGAAGTCCGGGGAGTAGTGGACCGCCTGGCCGCCGCTGAAGAACATCGCGTACGGCATGGACGTGTGGTAGATCGTCGACACGTGGTAGCGCGACTTGAAGTAGACGCTGAACACACCTTCGCGGGTCGGCGTGTACTGCGAGCCGAACCGCACGTCCATCGTCGAGACCGTCTTCCCGTCGATCATCCAGCGCAGCGTGCGGCTCCCCTTGCTGACGCACAGCACGCGGCCCGTCATACAGCGCGGGTCCGGCGCGGCGGTCGGCTGCCCGCCGTACGGGTACAGCTCCCAGTCGGCGGGCTTGTGCGTCATCTTCCGCAGCCGCTCCCAGGTGACGGTGTCCAGGCCGCCGGTGCGCGGCAGCCCCCGCTTGCCCTGGAAGCCCTTCACGGCGTCGACCGTCGGGGCGTCGTACGTCCCCGTCGGCGCCGTGATGAGCCAGGCGACCTGGTGCAGCCGGGCCTGGAGTTCGCGTACGTCGTTGCCCTTGTCGCCGCGGGACCAGAGGACCTTGGGGGCGGGGGCGTCCGGCTTGTCGTCCTGGGGCGTGGAGGCGGAAGGGGATGTGGGCGCCGGCGTGGCCGTACGGCCGGTCCGGGTGGGCGGCGGCGTCTTCCCGTGCGCGTCCACGGCCTGTGCGGTGCAGCCGCTCACCGCGACGAGGGCGACGAGGGCCGCCAGCGATCTCTTCACGGCCGTCGTACCACTGGCCGTCGTACCACCCGTACCACCCGTAGCACCTGTCGTACGCATCCGGACCCCCGTTGTGCCGTCGTGTCACCTGAGATGCTCCCCCCGCGTGACCGGTTGCGAACCAGGCGGCATGGTGGAGAGCGGAACGGTCGATGTCGTCACCGGGAGACGTCTGCGAACGACGTCTCCTCACGACGTCACTGATCAGGGTCCGGAAGCGTTCTGTGAGCAAGGTCCCAGCGTGGGCCCCTCCACCGGGCGCACGGCCGCCGCTACAGTCCGTCGCGAGGGTCGGGTCCTACTAGTGAGTAGCTTCAGCGGGAGGCACAGCAATGGCGCGCGAATCCGAGTCCGGTCTGCCCATCGAGCCGGTCTACGGCCCGGAGACTCTGGAGGGCTGGGATCCGGCTGAGAAGCTGGGCGCGCCGGGCGAGTACCCCTTCACCCGCGGTGTGTACCCGTCGATGTACACGGGCCGTCCGTGGACGATGCGGCAGTACGCCGGTTTTGGCACGGCCGTGGAGTCGAACGCCCGCTACAAGCAGCTGATCGCCAACGGCACGATGGGTCTCTCGGTCGCCTTCGACCTGCCGACCCAGATGGGCCACGACTCGGACGCCGCCATCGCGCACGGCGAGGTCGGCAAGGTGGGCGTGGCGATCGACTCCGTCGAGGACATGCGGATCCTGTTCGGCGGGATCCCCCTCGACAAGGTCTCCACGTCGATGACGATCAACGCGCCCGCGGCACTGCTCCTGCTGATGTACCAACTGGTGGGCGAGGAGCAGGGCGTGCCGGCCGCGCAGCTGACGGGCACGATCCAGAACGACGTGCTCAAGGAGTACATCGCGCGCGGGACGTACATCTTCCCGCCGAAGCCCTCCCTCCGTCTGATCGCGGACATCTTCAAGTACTGCAAGACCGAGATCCCGAAGTGGAACACCATCTCGATCTCGGGCTACCACATGGCGGAGGCCGGCGCGTCCCCCGCGCAGGAGATCGCGTTCACCCTCGCCGACGGCATCGAGTACGTCCGTACGGCGGTCGCGGCCGGCATGGACGTGGACGACTTCGCACCCCGCCTCTCCTTCTTCTTCGTCGCCCGGACGACGATCCTTGAGGAGGTCGCCAAGTTCCGTGCCGCGCGCCGGATCTGGGCGCGGGTGATGCGGGACGAGTTCGGCGCGAAGAACCCGAAGTCCCTGATGCTGCGGTTCCACACGCAGACGGCGGGCGTGCAGCTGACGGCCCAGCAGCCGGAGGTGAACCTGGTCCGCGTCGCCGTCCAGGGCCTGGGTGCGGTGCTCGGCGGTACGCAGTCCCTGCACACGAACTCCTTCGACGAGGCGATCGCGCTCCCCACCGACAAGAGCGCGCGGCTCGCCCTCCGCACCCAGCAGGTGCTGGCCTACGAGACCGACGTCACGGCGACCGTCGACCCCTTCGCGGGCTCGTACGTCATCGAGAAGATGACCGACGACGTGGAGACGGCCACCCTTGAGCTGATGGCGAAGGTCGAGGAACTGGGCGGCGCGGTGAACGCGATCGAGCACGGCTTCCAGAAGTCCGAGATCGAGCGCAGCGCTTACCGGATCGCCCAGGAGACCGACTCCGGCGAGCGGGTCGTGGTCGGCGTCAACCGCTTCCAGCTCGACGCGGAGGAGCCCTACGAGCCGCTCCGCGTGGACCCGGCCATCGAGGCCCAGCAGGCCGACCGCCTCGCCAAGCTCCGCGCGGAGCGCGACCAGGCAGCGGTCGACGCCGCCCTGGCCGACCTGAAGAAGGCCGCCGAGGACACGGACAACGTCCTCTACCCCATGAAGGACGCCCTCCGCGCCCGCGCGACGGTGGGCGAGGTGTGCAACGCGCTGCGGGAGGTCTGGGGGACTTACGTCCCCTCGGATGCCTTCTGAGCTGGGCAATTACTCCGTATGAGCGATCGGGGGCGGAAACGGAAGGGTCGGCCGCCGCCGGGGTGCTGCCCGCCACCCCGGCCGGCATTCCGGTCTGCGTCGTGGCTGACCGCAAGCACGACGAGGTGCTGCTCTACCGGGATCCGGTCAACGGCAAGTACCCAGCCCCCGAGCGCTACGAGCGAGGCCAGAGCGTTCCGGTCCCGGAATGCGTCGGCGTCACCCTCGACCTCTCCGTGGACACCCTCCTCGACGGTGACTGAACCGCGAGACCCGAACGCGGAGTGTCGTACCCCCGTGCGACACTCCTTCTCATGTTCGGCGTCATCGATCTCCCCACCTATCTCGCAGGTCTCGTCCTGATCGTCCTGCTCCCCGGTCCCAACTCGCTGTACGTACTTTCCGTCGCCGCCCGCCGTGGTGTGCGGGCCGGGTACACCGCCGCCGCGGGTGTCTGGTGCGGGGACACCGTGCTGATGACGTTGTCGGCGGCCGGAGTCGCCTCGCTGTTGCAGGCGAACGCCGTGCTGTTCGGGATCGTGAAGTACGCGGGGGCCGGGTATCTGACCTGGCTCGCCGTCGGGATGCTGCGAACCGCGTGGCAGATGTGGCGGACGCGGCGGGAGCGGGCGGCGGAGAGCGCGGAGCCCGCGACCGGCACCGAGGAGCGGCCCTTCCGGCGGGCGTTCGTCGTCAGCCTGTTCAACCCCAAGGCGATCCTGTTCTTCGTCGCCTTCTTCGTGCAGTTCGTCGACCCGGGCTACGCCTACCCGGCCCTTTCCTTCGTCGTCCTCGGCGCCTTCGCCCAGTTCGCGAGCTTCCTGTACCTGTCCGCGCTGATATTCAGCGGCACCAGGCTCGCGGCGGCCTTCCGCCGCCGCAAGCGGCTCTCCGCGGGGGCCACCACCGCCGCGGGCGCCCTCTTCCTCGGCTTCGCCGTGAAGCTCACACTGGCCGGCGCCTAGGACTCACCGGGGCCCGGGGCCCCCAGGACCCAAAGCCCCCAGGGCCGGTCGGCGGCTAGGCCACGCCCACGCGGGTCGTGTACTCCGTCAGCCCTTCAGCCGTCTCGCCGGCCCAGCCGACGTAACCGTCGGGCCGGACGAGGAACACGCCGGTGCCGTACGCCTCGTAGGAGGGGATGCGGACCGTACGGACGGAGGCGGGCAGGGGCGGCAGTGCGGTCTCGTCCGTGCCGACCGTCAGCAGCGTCCAGTGCGGGCCTCGGAACGCGTCGAAGAGGCGTACGCCGCCGAGCGTTCCGTCCGGTGCCCGGTCGCCCGCGTGCAGCGTGGCCTCGGGGAGTCCCGCGCGGGTCTCCATCGAGAGTGAGCGGCCCCGGTAGCCGAGCCCGAGCTGCCGCGTGGCCGCGCCGCGCCGCACCTCGCCCCGGTGGACCCGGGTGGTCAGGCCGAGCATGTCGGCGGCGTTGGGCAGCCGTTCCTCCTCGTAGGTGTCGAGGAGGGACTCCGGAGCCTTGCCGCTCAGCACGGCGCCCAGCTTCCAGCCCAGGTTGTACGCGTCCTGGACGCTGGTGTTGAGGCCCTGGCCCCCGGCGGGGGAGTGGACGTGCGCCGCGTCCCCGGCGAGGAGCACCCGCCCCGCGCGGAAGCGGTCGGCCAGCGCGGCCCGCGGCCGGAAGTCCGAGGCCCAGCGCACCTCGGTCACGTCGTCGGGGGAGAGGTGCGAGCGGGCGGCGACGACCTTGCGGATGCCGTCGAGCGAGAGGTCGATGTCCGTACCCTGCGGGAACCGGGCGGTGACCTGGAACTCCTCCGTGCCTGCCAGAGGGCAGATCGCCAGGAAGCCGTCGGCGTCCCCGCGTGGCGGGAAGACGTGCCAGTTGTCGCGGTCCAGGCCGGTGATCCGGGCGTCCGCCACCAGCATCGGGTTCGGGTCGACCGTCTCTCCCGTCATGCGGATCCCCAGCGCGCGGCGCACGGTCGACCGACCGCCGTCGGCGGCGACGGCGTACCGCGCGCGGACCGGGGCGCCGGACGCGAACTCCACGGTCACGCCGTCGTCGTCCTGCGCGAGGCCGACGACCTCCCGCCCGAAGGCGACCCGCCCTCCCCCGAGCTCTCGGCTTCGCTCGAACACGGGGGACCCCCATAGCTCCTCCAGCCGCGCGAACAGGATCTCCTGGGTCCGCCACTGCGGCACCATCCACGGCTCGCCATAGGGTGAGTCCACGCTCGTCTCGGCCGGGTCGAACATCTGGTGCTCGCCCACGCGCCTGCCGTCCTGCCAGATCATCCCGGCCGGGTAGGGGCCGCCCGCCGCGTGGATCGCGTCCAGCACCCCGAGGTCGTCGAAGACCTCCCGGGTGCGCGGCTGGAGCCCCTTGCCGCGCGATCCGGGGAACAGCCTGTCGGCCCGTTCCACGACGAGGGCGTCCACCCCGCGCCGGGCGAGGTCGATGGCGAGGGTGAGGCCCGTGGGGCCGGCACCCACGACAAGTACATCCGTGGCCATTGCTTCTGAGTCCGTTGCTCCCGTGTCCATGGCACGCTCCTTAACGTTGTTAAGTTCCATGCTTTCGAGCATGTGCTTAACGGCGTTAAACTGTCAAGCGTGGCTACCCGGAGATCCCCCAAGCTGGACAAGAAGCAGGTCGTCGAGACCGCCCTCGCCCTCCTGAACGAGGGCGGCCTGGACGGCCTCACGCTCCGCGCGATCGCCAAGGAGCTGAACGTCCAGGCGCCCGCCCTGTACTGGCACTTCAAGAACAAACAGGAGCTGCTGGACGAGATGGCGACGGAGATGTACCGCCGCATGAAGGACGGCATGCCGGGCACGCTCGGCGCGACCTGGCAGGAGTGGCTGGTGGCGTCCAACCGCGGACTGCGTGCCGCGCTGCTCAGCTACCGCGACGGCGCGAGGGTCTTCAGCGGCACACGCTTCACCGGCACCCTGCACGCCGTCGAGATGGAGAAGATGCTGCGGCTCTTCACGGATGCCGGGTACACACTCGCCCAGGCAGTCCGCGCGACCACGACCGCGTACATGTACACACTCGGTTTCGTCACCGAGGAGCAGGGTGTCCAGCCCCTGCCGGGCGAGCGCCGCGAGGGCTACGACATCGACGAACGCGCCCGCCGGATGGCCGACTTCCCGCTGACGGCCGCGGCGGGCGCGGAGATCTTCGAGGACTACGACCGGCACTTCGAGGAGGGGCTGGCCCTGGTGATCGCCGGGATCGAGGCGCGGTACGGGATCGGCTGAGCCGACCCCGGCCGCCCGCCCCGCCGCCGACCCCGGCCGCTTCTTCGCCGCCCCCGGCCGCCCGCCGCCCGACGGCCGGCCCGTCGACCGCCGCCCGCACTACTGCCCCGTCCGACGGGCGCGCAGGTCAGCGCGCCCCCGGGTCCCTGCCCGGGCGGGCACCGCGGATCGCGCGGGTGAGGACGGGCGGCAGCAGGTCCGCCGCGATGCGCCGAGTGCGGCCGCGCCGCGGGGCGGCGGCCCTGCCCGGCCGGGAGGGGGCCCGGTCCGTGGCGGCCCCGGTCCCGCTCGCGTACCGGGACGGCGGGAAGGCTGGTGCCCGCATGCCCTTGGACTTGAGGCGGATGATGCGATGTCCGGCCGCCTGCTGAACGCTCAGATGGCAGTCCGCACGCCCACGCACCGCCGTCAGCAGCGCCTCCTGGGCGGGGCCGGGGTCGTCCCAGGTCCCGTACAGCTTCTGCGTGCTCAGACAGATCGGGCGCAGGCCCCTGGTGAGCACCGCCTCCCAGGCGGCCACGGAGACGCCGGGCGTGTGTTCCGAGCGGAAGTCGTCGAGGACGACGACCCCGCCGGGCAGCAGGGCGTCGCGGGCGGCGCCTATGTCGTCGTACACGTGCTCGTAGAGGTGTGAGGCGTCGATGTGGACGAACCGGCAGGAGCGGGGGGCGACCTCCGCCGGGACCACGCTGCTGGGGCCTTGCAGGACGCGGGGCAGCGCGTCGTGGAAGGAGAGGTAGTTCTCCTCGAACGTCTGCCGGGTGAGCGCGCCGTACGACTTCGTCGACTCCGCCCGGTTGGCGTCGTCCGGTGCGGATCCCTCGAAGAGGTCGCACACCGTGTACCGCTCCCCGTCCTGGAGATGGCGGCCGAGGAAGATGGCGCTCTTGCCCATGTACACGCCGACTTCCAGCAGATCACCTCGTACTCCCGCGGACTCCTGGTGGCCCAGGAACCAGTCGAAGAGCGTCTGGTCGAGAACGGGGAACCAGCCGGGTACGTCGTCGAGCCGGCCGGGCGGACGGGTCGTGCCGTGGGCGAAGGTCATGGGGAGCACTCCCTTGGGCGGACGAGCTTGTGCGGAACTGGTCGGCGCCTGCCCGCGGACGCCCGCTCAAACGGACGCTCAGGTGAACGGCCGGCCAATTCCGCTTGCTTCCCTCACGTCCTCGTCGCCTTGGGCGCGGCCCGCGCAACGGGTCTTGGCAGCCGCCTCTTGGGGAGCGGTCAGCGCCTGGGGCTCGACAGCACCGAGCGCAGCCTCGGGGTGAGCCACCCCTCCACGTACCGGTTCAGCAGCCAGGCCAGCAGCAGCATCGTCGCGACCGTCAGCGCGAACGTGCCGTACGACGGGATGTGCAGGGTCTGGTGGTAGGCCTTTATGGCGACCCAGCCCAGGTGCTCGTGGACCAGGTAGAAGGGGTACGTCAGGGCGCCGGCGACGCTCAGCCAGCGCCAGTTCGCCCAGTTCAGCCAGCCGAGCGCGATCGCGGCCACCGCCGCGTAGCCGAGCGTGACGACCAGCATGATGCCGAACGACGTGCGGTAGGAGAAGAAGTCCGGGTTCGGGGCGTGCCACAGCTTCACCACGGCGTAGTGCTGGCCGATCAGCCAGCTCACGCCCACGATGCCCCAGGCGTACGCGTCCCGCCGGTCGCGGTGGATCAGATAGAGACCGACGCCGCCGATGAAGTACGACGCGTACTCCGGCATCAGGACGATGTTCAGCAGCGGCTCGTTCGCCGCCTGGGCGAACGCCGCCGCCAGCGTCCAGCCCGCGCAGAAGAGGATCACCCGCTGCCGGTTTGCACCCGGCAGCACGATGCACAGGGCGAAGAGGGCGTAGAAGCGGACCTCGGCCCACAGCGTCCAGCAGACGCCCAGCACCCGGTCCACGCCCAGCGGCTGCTGGAGCATCGTCAGGTTCACCAGCGCGTCACTCGGCGAGACCGCCTTGTACGCGACCACGGGCAGCGCGAACACCGCCGTCACGATGATGATCGCCGCCCAGTACGCGGGAAGCAGACGGGAGGCGCGGGACGCGAAGAACGAGCGCAGCGGGCGTCCCCAGCCGCTCATGCAGATCACGAAGCCGCTGATCACGAAGAAGACCTGGACGCCCAGGCAGCCGTACGCGAAGTACGAGTGCAGCGAGGGGAACTGGTGCTTCGCGGAACTGCCCCACGCCTGCGCGACCTCGCCGTCGCGGCCGCCGTAGTGGTACCCGGCGACCATCAGCGCGGCGACGAGCCGCAGTCCGTCGAGCGCACGCAGGCGTGGTGCGTGCGCCCGGCGCAGTATCCGGGGCGGGACACCGTCCGCACCGGCTTTGGGCGCGGGCGTCGGCAGTGACGTGTCCGTCGGTGCGGAGGCGGCGGCCGACGCCGCGGCTGAGGCGGTCATCCGAGCGTCGCCCGCTTCAACGACCGGGCGCGGCGGGCCACCCGGCGGACCGTCGCGTTGCGCGGAATGAAGGCGAGCTGGGCCGGGACCGCGCCGGGCAGCGCGAGCGAGGTCAGCCGTCGCCGCTTGAAGTAACGCCAGGTGTGCTGGTTCAGATGCCGCGTCAGATAGCGCTCGGTCTCCGGACGCAGGTCCGGGTAGATCTTCGGCTGCATGGCGAATCCCACGGCTCGTACGAGTCCGGTGAGGGCGGTGACGTCCAGGCCGTGCCGCTGCTCGGTGACCGCCGCCTTGTCGGTCAGTGCGGGCAGCAGGGCGTCCACGATCGTCACGGGGACACGGTTGCTGTTCTCGTACGGCGTGAGGCGGTCGAGGAGCGACTCGGTGCCGATGCGGGCGACCGGCAGGCCGTACAGCGCCGACGCGGTGAGCAGCGCGGTGGAGAAGCAGCCGACGACCAGGGCGGGGCGCATCCGCTGGTAGAGCACCTCGGCGAGGACCGGGGTGTCGAGCACGGTGAGGTCGGCGCCGAGCTTCTCGGCCTCCTTCTCCAGCATGCGCGACCAGCGGGCCGGGGCCGAGGGGTGCGGCTTGAACACCACGCGGGTGTGGCCGAGTGCGAGGGCGCCCTTCAGCATCCGGACGTGGAGGTTCTCCTCCTCCTCGGCGGTGAGGATGTCCAGCGCGGAGAGGTACTGGCCGAGCAGCAGGGCCGGTTCGTCGACGGACGGCAACGCGTCGCCGGTGTCGACGAGTTCGGCGAGTACCTTCACGAACGCGTCCGTCGGGACGATCTCCGGCTCGACGTCGAACTCCGTGAGGAGCAGCGGCCTGAGGCCGGGGACGAGGTCCAGGTGGAGCAGGCGGTCCACCCGGGTGCCGACCAGCGGGTCGATCTTGTTGCGGGTCGGGCCGTAGCTCATCAGACCGTCGGCGTACACGGTGACGGGCGCGCCGGTGAAGATCTGCGCGACGCCGAGCGCCGGGTTCACCTGGATCGACTCGACGGCCAGCTCGATGTCGTCGTCGCCGAGGTTCCAGGCGAGCCGCAGATGCCGCTCCCACAGGGGCACGTCATCCAGCCGTGGGGCCCAGCCGCCGGGGTGGAAGGGCGAGATGGTCTCGTTCCACGAGATCACGTCGTCGAAGCGGCCGCGCAGCCGCTCGAAGCCGGGCATCTCGTCCACACCGGACGTCGTCTCGGGTGTCGCCGCGTTGTTGGAGACGAGCAGGATGCGCCGGTCGGCCGGCGCGAAACACTCGGTGTCCAGGGCGGCGGCGAGCGTCGCCGTCCCGTACAGCGTGGACGCCAGGAAGATCTGGGTGGTCACGCGGCCACCCCCGAGGCGGGGGCGGGACGGCGGCGCAGCCGGCGCAGCCGCGTGGCGCGCTGGACGTCCATCGAGTCGAGGGCGTCGTCGAGCACGTCCTGCGGCATGCGCCGCAGGGCGACTGCGCTCATCGACTTGAGTTTCCGTGCCACCGCTGGCTCGAACCTTTCGATGGATCCCAGGTGATGGGAAATAATCGCGCAATATGTGCGCACGGCTTTGGGCAGGAGTTTTTCCGCGTCACGGTCTTCGGCGGTTTCCGCCACGACCTGATCGAACGCGCGAATGAAATCGAGTTGACGCACGTCACCGATCTGGGTGAGGGAGGAGGCTACGCCACGCCGGTAGAACACGCCGAGCAGCCCCACCGTGGCGAAGGATTCCGCCTCCCGGTGCAGCTTCCAGATCCACGGCCGGTCCTCGGCCGTACGCAGGCCGTCGGTGAAGTGGAGCAGCCCGCGGTCCACCAGCCGGCGGTGGTAGATGCCCGCCCAGGCGTAGGCGTAGTCGACGGAGGTGGACCGGTCGGCGGGCAGGATCGCGTCGCGCGGACGCATCACCACGCCCCGCCGGCCGTGCGGAACACGGTGGATGGCGCGGGCGCGAGCGGTGCACTGGACATGGTCCGTACGGACGAAGTCGCAGCCCAAGTCCTCGATGGAGGCGAGGAGTTGCTCGTAATAGCCGGGGGCGAGCCAGTCGTCCCCGTCGAGGAACGTGAGGTAGTCGCCGCGCGCCTTGTCGATCCCCGTGTTGCGTGCGGTGGCCAGACCTCCGTTCTTCTCGTGTCTGACATACACCGCGCCCGGGAGCTCGCGCTCCGCGCGCGCGAGAATGTCCGGTGTCTCGTCGCGCGAGCAGTCGTCGACGAGAATGAATTCGAAGTCCGAGCGCGCGTTCGCACGCAGACTCTTCAGGGTGTCGGGCGCGTATTGCTGCACGTTGTAGAACGGCACGATGACGGAGAGCTTGACCACCCCTGTGACGTTAGGGGGCGGCCCGGCATTCGTCTTGACCGGCGGCTTGATGCCAGGTGAACGGCGCGTGGCGAAGCTGTGAACCAGGCTATTTTTCTGTGCCCCGGCGGCCTGATTCGCCATTCGTCGACGTGCTGTTAACCCTTTGTTGCATTCGGGTTGGGCCGCACCTCGAAATGGCTTCCTAGCGTCTTGGACGTGCCAGCAAGTACCCCGAAGTCCCTGCGGGTCGCCGTTCTCGCGGATTCCGATACTCGGTGGAAATGGGGTTCGCTCACCGCGAATCGTATCTCTCCGGCCGAATCGGACATCCACCTCGACGGTTTCCTCCTGCGTGGCCGTGCCACCCCCACCGCCCGCCAGCTCGAAGAAGTCGGCGTCCGCGCGGATTCCCTCCGCGAGGTCACCGCCGTCGAATTCCTGCGCGAGATGGCGAAGGAGCGGTACGACGTACTGGTCCTCGCCCTGGTCGGCGGTGCCGTCCAGGCGATGATCCACGGCCTGGCCCGCGCCTGGGACGGGCGGACCGAGCGGCCCGTGGTCGTCACCGGCTATGTCGGCGTCGTATACGAGAAGCTCGCCGACGGCCTGCTGCTGCGGCACGGCGCGGACCTCGTCCTCGCCAACTCCCGCCAGGACGCGGACCGATTCCGGGCCGTGTACGAGGGGGTCGGCGCCGACGCCTCGTCGGTGACCGAGGTCGCGCTGCCCTTCCTGGGCGGCGACGGCTACGAGAAGCACGACCCGTACACGGTCGTCTTCGCCGCCCAGCCCTCCGTACCGGAGAGCCGCAAGGACCGTACGTACCTGCTGAACCGGCTGATCCGGCACGCCCGGCTCCACCCGGACCGCGAAGTGCTGCTGAAGCTGCGCTCCAAGCCGGGCGAGCACACCACGCACATCGAGGAACTGCCCTACCAGAAGCTGGCGCAGAAGACCGACCTGCCCGCCAACTTCCGCCTCGTCTACGGGCACATGGGCGATGTCCTCGACCGCACCGACCTGCTGGTCACCATCAGCTCCACGGCGGCCCTCGAATCCCTGCACCGCCGTATCCCCACCGTCGTCCTGACCGACCTCGGGGTGCGCGAGGCGCTCGGCAACCACCACTTCGTGGGCTCCGGCTGCCTCGCCTCCTGGGACCAGCTGGACGACCGGCACCAGCCGTCGCCGGACCCCCGGTGGGTCGCCCGGCAGGGCGTCGCCGCCGACGGCTCGTACGAGACGGCCTTCGACGTGGCGCGGTTCCGCATCACCGAGCTGCTGGAAGCGGGCCACCTCCCGTCCCTCGCCCCTTACTACACGCCCGTCACCGCGCCCGGCTATCTGCCCGGCATCCTCGCCCGCCACCACCTCGGCCCGGACGGCAGCCCGCTGCCCGGCGCGCCCGCGGCGGACAGGGAGCCCAGTCCCGTACGGCAGATCGTGCGCCGGGCCGCCCGCGGCGCCTACCGCCACGGCGTCCAGCGCGTGGCGCCGGTGATCCGGCGGATGGGGGAGCTGTGAGCGCCAAGATCCCTTCCCAAGGAGTACTTCCCATGTCCAACCCGGAAGCGGGCCAAGCGACTTCGGTACGTCGCGTGCTCGCGGTGATCCCCGCGCGGGGCGGCTCCAAGGGCGTCCCCGCCAAGAACCTCCTGCCGGTCGGCGGAGTGCCGCTGGTGGCCCGCGCGGTGCGCGAGTGCCGGGCGACGCGGCTCGTCACGGACGTCGTGGTCTCCACGGACGACCAGGCGATCGCGGCGGCCGCCCGTGAGGCCGGCGCCGAGGTCGTGCTGCGCCCCGCCGCCATCGCCGGCGACACCGCGACCTCCGAGGCCGCCGTGCTGCACGCCATGGACGCCCACGAGGCGCTGCACGGCGCGGCGGTCGACGTGGTCCTCCTCGTCCAGTGCACCAGCCCGTTCATCACCCGGGAGGACATCGACGGGGTCGCCGCGGCGGTCGTCGAGAACGGTGCCGACACCGCGCTGACGGTGGCTCCCTTCCACGGGTTCATCTGGCGGGACGCGGCCGACGACCCGGCGGTCGTCGACACCTCCCGCACCGCGGAGGTGGGCGGGGCGACCAAGGTCGCCAACTCCGTCGCCACCGAAGGCGGTTACGGCGTCAACCACGACAAGTCGTTCCGCCCGCGCCGCCAGGACCGCCCCCAGGACCTGCTGGAGACCGGCGCCGCCTACGCCATGGACGCGGCGGGCCTGCGCGAGCACCAGCACCGCTTCTTCGGCCGTACGGAACCCGTCCGCACCGACCCGGCCCGGGTGCTGGAGATCGACGACCCGCACGACCTGGCCCGCGCCCGCGTGCTGGCCCCCCTCTTCGACGCGAGCCGCCCCGGTTCGCTCCCGACCGCCGCCGACATCGACGCGGTCGTCCTCGACTTCGACGGCACCCAGACCGACGACAGGGTGCTGATCGACTCCGACGGACGGGAATTCGTCTCCGTGCACCGCGGGGACGGCCTCGGTATCGCCGCCCTCCGCAAGAGCGGCCTGACGATGCTGATCCTGTCCACGGAACAGAACCCGGTCGTCGCCGCCAGGGCCCGGAAGCTCAAGATCCCGGTCCTGCACGGCATCGACCGGAAAGACCTCGCACTGAAGCAGTGGTGCGAGGAGCAGGGCATCGCGCCTGAGCGCGTGCTCTACGTCGGCAACGACGTCAACGACCTCCCGTGCTTCGCCCTCGTGGGCTGGCCGGTGGCGGTCGCGAGCGCCCACGACGTCGTGCGCGGCGCCGCACGCGCGGTCACCACCGTCCCCGGTGGCGACGGCGCGATCCGAGAGATCGCCAGCTGGATCCTCGGCCCTTCTCTCGACTCCCTCGACAAGTAAGGAATTTCTCCCCCATGAGCACCAACTCCCGTCTGCGCACCTTCGGTTCGAAGACCGCCGGCCCCGGCCACCCCGTCTACGTCGTCGGCGAGATCGGCATCAACCACAACGGTGAGCTGGAGAACGCCTTCAAGCTGATCGACGCCGCCGCCGAGGCCGGCTGCGACGCCGTCAAGTTCCAGAAGCGCACTCCGGAGATCTGCACCCCGCGCGACCAGTGGGACATCGAGCGCGACACCCCCTGGGGCCGCATGACCTACATCGACTACCGCCACCGCGTGGAGTTCGGTGAGGACGAGTACCGCCAGATCGACGAGTACGCCAAGAGCAAGAACATCGACTGGTTCGCCTCCCCGTGGGACACCGAGGCCGTCGCCTTCCTGGAGAAGTTCGACGTCCCGGCCCACAAGGTCGCGTCCGCGTCCCTGACCGACGACGAGCTGCTGCGCTCGCTCCGCGCCACCGGCCGTACGGTCATCCTCTCGACCGGCATGTCGACCCCGAAGCAGATCCGTCACGCGGTCGAGGTGCTCGGCTCGGACAACATCCTGCTCTGCCACGCCACCTCGACGTACCCGGCGAAGGCCGAGGAGCTCAACCTCCGCGTCATCAACACCCTCCAGGCCGAGTACCCGAACGTCCCGATCGGCTACTCCGGCCACGAGACGGGTCTGCAGACCACGCTCGCCGCGGTCGCCCTCGGCGCCACCTTCGTCGAGCGCCACATCACCCTCGACCGCGCCATGTGGGGCTCGGACCAGGCCGCCTCCGTGGAGCCGCAGGGCCTGCAGCGCCTCGTCCGCGACATCCGCACCATCGAGGCCTCCCTCGGCGACGGCGTCAAGAAGGTCTACGAGTCCGAGCTCGGCCCCATGAAGAAGCTGCGCCGCGTGACGGGCGTCGTCGCCGAGGCGGAGATCGCCGACGCCGCGGGCGAGCCGGTCGCGGTCTGAGCACCTTACGACGGGACGGTCGTACGTCGATGAGCCCCCGCGCCGGTTCCGCCGGCCCCCACACTCTCGCCTTCGTCGAGAGCCCGGTACAGCTCCTGAACGTGCTGGAGTGGGCGCACGCGCACGCCCACAGCGCCACGGCGCCCTCCGCGGTGGCCGAGCCGGTGTCCGGCGCGGGGTCGTCCGGTGCGACGGACCCGGTTTCCGGTGCGGGGTCGTCCGGTGTGACGGACCCGGTTTCCGGCGCGGGGTCGTCCGGTGTGACGGACCCGGTGTCCGGCGCGGGGTCCTCCGGAATAGCGGACCCGGTGTCCGGCGCGGGGCTCACCCTCGTCGTCCTCTCGCCCAACGACCCGATGACCCGCGGCCAGCTGCGCCGCATGGCGGAACTGGCCCGCGACGAGGGCCACCAGGTCCGCTGGGAGGAGGCGCGCGGCGGCACCACCGCCCCCTTCCACACCATCGGCGGCCTCGCCCCGCTGCTCCGCCGGGCCCGCCGCATCGTGATGGGAGACCCTTTCTCCCGTTATGTACAGCTCCTGCTCACCATCACCCGCGCCCGCGACCTGGTCGTGGTCGACGACGGCACGGCGACGATGGAGTTCGTCGCCCAACTCGCCCGCGGTGAACGCCTGGTGCGCTGGCACCGGCGCGGTGGCCGCCCCGGCGCGCGCGACGTCATCTTCGCGCCCGTCTCCGCCTCCGCCCGCCGTCGGCTCACGCCGAGCAACCGCCGTACGGTCGAGGTCTTCTCCTCCATGCCGATCGACTCGGCCCCGGACGGCGTCCGCGTCACCGCCAACGACTTCTCCTGGACCCGCGCCCGCTTCGGCCCGCCCCGCATCACCAAGAGCGCGGACCTGGTCGGCACCTCCCTCGTGGAGACGGGTGTGGTGGACCCGGACCGCTATCTGGAGGCGGTCCGCGCCCTCGCCAAGACCCACGGCGCGACCCGCTACTTCGCGCACCGCCGCGAGAGCACCGACAAACTGCACCGCCTGGCCGCCGAGACGGGCCTCGAGATCGTCCGCCCCGACCTGCCCCTCGAACTGATCGCCCGCCGTGGCCCGATCGGCCGTACGATCCTCAGCTTCCCGTCGACCGTCGTCCACACCCTCCCGCTCGCCCTGGTCGGCACCGACGTCCGCGTCGCCGTCTGCGACATCGACCCGAGCTGGCTGACCGAGAACGCGTCACCGCGGGCACAGGGCTTCCTGTCGGGCGTCACGGGCACGGCTCGGGACGTACATCGGCTGTCGTCGGTCGCGGCGGTGTAGGGCGCCGGGCCGTGTGCGCGGCCCGTGGCGCAAGCGCAGCGTGGCGGTGACGCTCCGGGAATCCGGAGGGTGAGATCTGTGGGACCGTGGGGTACGGGAATGAGCTCGGGCACTCCGAGCGTTTACCGTGCAGAATCGGAGGGTAACCCCCGCCGGATTCGGATCATGGGATGCCCGACCGGCAGGTTCAAGATCCAATAGCCCGGAAAGGCGGGAAAGTTTACCCATCCCCGTCGTCACGTATGCGCCGCGCGGCCGGAATTTCTTCCCCTAACGGGCTGAAGTTTTGTTGATCGTGGGTCAGTTGGCCGCCCGATCGCCCTACCCTTCAGAGGGTGAACCAACTGATGTCCCGAGAGTCCGAGGCCGATCTTCCCGGGGAAGCACCGCTCCCCGGCGCGCTGCCCGAGGCACTGCGCGCCGAACTCGTCGCGTTCCGCCGCGACTTGCACATGCACCCGGAGCTCGGCAACCAGGAGTTCCGCACCACGGCGGCGCTGAAGGCGCGTCTGGAGCAGGCGGGCCTGAAGCCGCGCGTCCTCGACACCGGGACCGGTCTCATCTGTGACATCGGCGACTGGGACGGCGTACGCCCCATGCTCGCGCTGCGCGCCGACATCGACGGGCTGCCCATCCCGGACACGAAGACCGACTGCGCGTACCGGTCGACCGTGCCGGACCGCGCCCACGCCTGCGGCCACGACATCCACACCACCGTCGTGCTCGGCGCCGGTCTCGTCCTCGCCGAGCTGCACCGCGAGGGCCGCCTCGAGCACCCGGTGCGGCTGATCTTCCAGCCCGCCGAGGAGGTGCTCCCCGGCGGCGCGGCCGACGCGATCGTTTCGGGTGTCCTCGCCGGCGTCGGGCGGATCGTCGGCGTGCACTGCGACCCGAAGGTCGACGCGGGGCGCATCGGCCTGCGGCACGGCCCCATCACCTCGGCGTGCGACCGGCTCGAAGTCTCTCTCGACGGCGCGGGCGGTCACACCGCGCGCCCCCACCTCACCACCGACCTCGTGACGGCCGCCGCCCGCGTCGTGACCGACGTACCGGCGCTGGTCGCCCGGCGGGTGGACGCGCGCAGCGGGCTCGCCGTGACCTGGGGGCGTATCGAGTCCGGACACGCCTGCAACGTCATCCCGCAGCACGCCGAGCTCTCCGGGACCGTGCGCTGCCTGGATCTCGACGCCTGGCGCGCCGCGCCCGACCTGGTGCACGCCGCCATCGACGAGATCGCGAACCTCTACCGCGCCAAGTCCGAGATCAACTACATCCGTGGCGTCCCGCCGGTCGTGAACGACCCGGCCGTCACGGAACTCCTCCGCGACGCCATGACCGCCCGGCTCGGGGCGCAGTCCGTCGAGGACACCGAGCAGAGCCTCGGCGGCGAGGACTTCTCCTGGTATCTGGAGCACGTGCCCGGGTCGATGGCCCGCCTCGGTGTGCGCACGCCGGGCGACCGCACCACCCGTGACCTGCACCAGGGCGATTTCGACGCGGACGAGTCGGCGATCACGGTGGGTGTCGAGCTGTTCACGGCGGCGGCGCTGCTGGACGCGGCGGAGCGTTGAGCGACCGGCCCCCCGGCGCGGGGGGGCCGTTCCGACGTCCGGCGCAACACTGTTGTAAGCCATTCGTCCTTGGTTCGAAATCATCGGCGCGGAGCCGCAAGATCCCGAGTTCAGACGCTGTTTGCCTCGAATCGATAACGGCTTCGCGAGAGGTGTTTTTCTGACATCTACGCGCGTTACGATGCCGCGAAGCCGACGCCGACGGGGCGTCCCGGCTCGAGCACTGGCATGGTGCTCACATCAAGCGCCGACATGGCGCTCAGGTCAGGTGAAGGAGCCTTCCCGTGCGCCGGGTAGCCAAGCTTTCCGCTGCGTGTATCGCGACCGCAGCTCTCGCACTGTCTGCCACTGCCTGTGGTAGCACCTCCTCCGAGAACGATTCCTCGTCGTCTTCCTCCGGCGACGGCAAGGGCATCAAGATCGGACTGGCCTTCGACGTCGGTGGCCGTGGTGACCGTTCCTTCAACGACTCCGCCGCGCGCGGCGCCGACAAGGCCAAGTCCGAGTTCGGCGGCTCCATCAAGGAGCTGACCGCGAAGAACTCCGACACCGAGGCCGACCGCGAGCAGCGCCTCACGGACCTGGCGGACGCCGGCTACAACCCGATCGTCGGTGTCGGCTTCTCCTACGCCGCGTCGATGGCCAAGGTCGCCAAGAAGTTCCCGAAGACCAGCTTCGGCATCGTCGACTCGGTGGTGGACGCCAAGAACGTCGACAGCATCACCTTCACCGAGGAGCAGGGCTCCTACCTGGCCGGTGTCGCCGCGGCGCTGAAGACCAAGAAGGACCACGTCGGCTTCATCGGCGGCGTCGACGTCCCGCTGATCAAGAAGTTCGAGGCCGGCTACGTCCAGGGTGTCAAGGACACCAACTCGAAGATCAAGGTCGACACCCAGTACCTGAGCCACGGCTCGGACCTCTCCGGCTTCTCCAGCCCCGACAAGGGTAAGGAAGCCGCGCAGGGCATGCTCGACAAGGGCGCCGACGTGATCTACACGGCGGCCGGCTCCTCCGGCAACGGCGCCATCGAGGCGGTCAACGGGCAGAAGGGTGCCTGGGCCATCGGCGTGGACTCGGACCAGTACAACATCCCGGGTCTGGCGAAGTACAAGAGCTCGATCCTGACCTCGATGGTCAAGAACGTCGACGTCGGTGTCTACGACTTCATCAAGTCGGTCCACGACGGCAAGCCGCTGACCGGCACCAACACCTACTCGCTCGCCAAGGACGGTGTCTCGCTGGCCACCAGCGGTGGCTTCATCGACGACATCAAGGCCAAGCTGGACGCGGCCCAGAAGAAGATCGTCGACGGCAGCGTCACGGTCAAGACCACCCCGTGATCTGACGGGTCCCCGCCGGACCCCGGGCTCGGCGAGAGGCGCGCTCTGCAGCCCCTCGCCGAGCCATAACAATGTGTCAACTCTACGCGTGTAGCATGGAGTTGCCGCGCTAGCGTCGCCGACGCCTGCCCTCCCCACGCAGCCCCTTTCCCCGAGGAGAGTGCGCCATCAACGCGTCCAGCCCTCCCGCTGCCGTCGAACTGCGCGGCATCACCAAGCGTTTCCCCGGTGTCGTCGCCAACCGCGACATCGACATCACCGTCCGCACGGGCACCGTCCACGCCCTCTGCGGTGAGAACGGTGCCGGCAAGTCCACCCTGATGAAGATCCTCTACGGCATGCAGCAGCCGGACGAGGGCACCATCACGGTGAACGGCGAGCGGGTCACCTTCCACACCCCCGCCGACGCCATCGCGCGCGGCATCGGCATGGTGCACCAGCACTTCATGCTGGCCGACAACCTCACCGTCCTGGAGAACGTCGTTCTCGGCGCGGAGAAGCTCCACGGCATCGGCGCCAAGGCGCGTACGAAGATCAAGGAGATCTCCGACGCGTACGGGCTGAACGTCCGGCCCGACGTCCTCATGGAGGAGCTCGGCGTCGCCGACCGTCAGCGCGTGGAGATCCTCAAGGTCCTCTACCGCGGCGCCAAGATCCTCATCCTCGACGAGCCCACCGCCGTCCTCGTGCCACAGGAGGTCGACGCCCTCTTCGACAACCTGCGCGAGCTGAAGGCCGAGGGGCTCACCGTCATCTTCATCTCCCACAAGCTGGGCGAGGTGCTGTCCGTCGCCGACGAGATCACCGTCATCCGGCGCGGCACCACGGTCGGCACGGCCGAGCCGAAGAGCACCACCTCCAAGCAGCTCGCCGAGCTGATGGTGGGCAGCGAACTGCCCACTCCGGAGACTGAGGAGTCCACCGTCACGGACGTCCCGCTGCTGAAGGTGGACGGGCTGCACCTGTCCCAGACGGACCTCGACGGCATCGAGCGGATCATCCTCGACGAGATCTCGCTGACCATCCACAAGGGCGAGGTCCTCGGCATCGCCGGAGTGGAGGGCAACGGCCAGTCCGAGCTGGTCGAGGCGATCATGGGCATCCGCGACCCCGACGCCGGCGTCATCACGCTCGACGACACCGACATCTCCCACGCGCCCACCCGCCGCCGCCGCGAGGCCGGCGTCGGCTACATCCCCGAGGACCGCCACCGCCACGGCCTGCTTCTCGAAGCACCGCTGTGGGAGAACCGCATCCTCGGCCATGTCACCGAGCGGCCCAACTCGCGCGGCGGACTGCTCGACCTCAAGGCCGCCCGCGCCGACACCGAGCGCATCATCAGCGCGTACGACGTCCGCACGCCGGGCATCGAGGTGACCGCGGGCTCGCTGTCCGGCGGCAACCAGCAGAAGCTGATCGTCGGCCGCGAGATGAGCCACCGGCCCAAGCTCCTGATCGCCGCCCACCCCACCCGCGGCGTGGACGTCGGTGCGCAGGCCGCGATCTGGGACCACATCCGCGAGGCCCGCCGTGAGGGTCTGGCCGTGCTGCTGATCTCCGCCGACCTGGACGAGCTGATCGGGCTCTCCGACACCCTGCGGGTGATGTACCGCGGCCGCCTGGTCGCCGACGCGGACCCCGCCACGATCACCCCCGAGGAGCTGGGCTCCGCCATGACGGGTGCGGCCACCGGCCACCTGGAGCACACAGAGGACGACGACCGATGAAGAAGCTGACCTCACGGATCGACAAGGAGCGGCTGCTCCTCGGCCTCGCGGCGCCGCTGCTGGCGCTCGTCGCCGCGATCGTCGTCACCACCCTGGTGATCCTCGCCACCGGCAAGAACCCGGGCGACGCCTTCAGCGACATGCTGACCTACGGCACCGCCAGCGACAGCCAGGTCTACATCCTGAACAAGGCGACGACGTACTACCTGGCAGGTGTCGCGGTGGCCATCGGCTTCCGGATGAACCTGTTCAACATCGGTGTCGACGGCCAGTACCGGCTCGCCGCGTTCTTCGCGGCGGTGCTCGGCGGCGCGCTGACCGTCCCGGGCTGGATCGCCGTCCCGCTGATGATCATCTGCGCGATGGGCGTGGGCGCCCTCTGGGCCGGTATCGCCGGCATCCTCAAGGTGACCCGCGGCGTCAGCGAAGTCATCTCGACGATCATGCTGAACTCCATCGCCACCGCGATCATCGCCTACCTCCTCCAGCCGGGTAAGCTCGCCGAACTCCAGAGCGGCGGCACCGTCGTATCGACCAAGCCGCTGCCGCAGGACTCCTGGTTCTTCTCGTTCGACACGGGCGCGGCGGGCGTGCTCTGGGGCTTCATCGTGATCGCCGTGCTCGTCGGTGTCGCGTACTGGTTCGTGCTCGGCCGCACCCGCTTCGGCTTCGACCTGCGCACCGTCGGCCAGTCCGAGACCGCTGCCGCGGCGAGCGGCGTCAGCGTCAAGCGCATGATCGCCACCAGCATGGTCATCTCCGGGGCCGTCGCCGGTCTGATCGGCATGCCGACCTTGCTCAACGACAGCCACCAGTTCAGCAACGACTTCCCGTCGGGCATCGGCTTCACCGGCATCGCCATCGCGCTGCTCGGCCGCAACAGCCCGATCGGCATCGCCCTCGGCGCCCTCCTGTGGGGCTTCCTGGAGCGCACCACCAACCACCTGGAGTTCCAGGGCTACGACAAGGAAATCCTCGGCGTCATCCAGGGCGTCATCGTCCTGTGCGTCGTCATCGCCTACGAGGTCGTACGCCGGTACGGCCTCAAGCGTCAGCAGCAGCGGGTCGGCGCCGAACTCGCCGCCCAGGCCGCCGCCCGGACCGAGAAGCAGGAGGTGGCGTGATGACTGCCACGATGACCGACACGCCGCCGCCCGCGGCGCCCAAGGCGGACACAGGCCCCCAGCGGTCCGGCCGGTCGGCCGGCCAGATCCTCATGATCGTCGCGGGCGCGCTGCTGCTCGTGGCCGCGGTCCGCGTCATCACCGGCGCCGACCAGCTCACCTCCGCCGGACAGGTCGGTGCCGCGCTCGGCCTCGCCGTGCCCATCGGCCTCGCCGGCCTCGCGGGCCTGTGGTCCGAGCGGTCCGGCGTGGTCAACATCGGCCTCGAGGGCATGATGATCCTCGGCACCTTCGGAGCCGGCTGGGTCGGCTGGCAGTCCAGCCCCTGGCTCGGCCTGCTGTGCGGTGTCGGCTTCGGTGTCCTCGGCGGTCTGGTGCACGCCGTCGCGACCATCACCTTCGGCGTCGACCACATCGTCTCCGGTGTCGCGGTCAACCTGCTCGCGCTCGGCACCACCCAGTACCTCGCCAAGCTCTTCTTCTCGGAGGGCAAGGCCGCGGACGCGGGCGGCAACCCCAAGCAGTCACCGCCCGCGGACTCGCTGGGCCACATCACCGTGCCCGGTCTCTCGAACGGTCTCGAGTCGCTCCAGAAGCACCACTGGTTCCTGATCTCCGACCTCGCGGGCATCCTCGGCGGCCTGGTCACCGACGTGTCCGTGGTGACGGTCCTCGCCGCGCTGCTGTTCGTGGGCAGCTGGTGGCTGCTGTGGCGCACCCCGTTCGGCCTGCGCCTGCGTTCCTGCGGTGAGAACCCGGTCGCCGCGGAGTCGCTCGGCGTCAACGTCTACCGCTACAAGTACATGGCCGTGGCGGTCTCCGGCGGCCTCGCCGGACTCGGCGGCGCCTTCCTCGCGCTGGTCACCTCGCACATCTACCTGGAAGGCCAGACCGGCGGCCGCGGCTACATCGGCCTCGCGGCCATGATCTTCGGCAACTGGCGGCCCGGTGGACTGGCCATGGGCGCGGGCCTGTTCGGCTACTCGGACGCGCTGCAGCTGCGCAACGGCGGCGTGACCGTCCACGCGCTGCTGCTCCTGCTGGTCGTCCTGCTCGCGGTCCTCGCCGCCTGGAAGCTGTACCGCAAGGCGCACTGGCAGGGCGCGATCAGCCTCTTCGTCGCCGCGCTCGTCCTGGTCTGGTACCTGCTCACGGACGAGGTGCCGAGCGACTTCGTGGGCGCCACCCCGTACGTCGTCACGCTGCTCGTGCTGTCGCTGTCCGCGCAGCGCCTGCGCATGCCCAAGGCCGACGGGATGCGTTACCGGAAGGGCCAGGGCAAGTGACCACGCCGGCCGCCGTCGACTGGGAGGCGCTGCGCGAGCTGGCCCGCGAGGCCATGTCCCACGCGTACGCCCCCTACTCGGGCTACCCCGTCGGAGTCGCCGCCCTGGTCGACGACGGCCGCACGGTCTCCGGCTGCAACGTCGAGAACGCCTCGTACGGCCTCGGCCTGTGCGCCGAGTGCGGGCTGGTCTCGGAGCTGCAGCGGACCGGCGGCGGCCGGCTGACGCACTTCACCTGCGTCGACGGGCACGGCGAGATCCTCGTCCCCTGCGGGCGCTGCCGCCAGCTGCTGTTCGAGTTCGGCGGGCCGGATCTGCTCCTGGAGACCCCGGCCGGAATCCTGCCGCTCTCCGAGATGCTGCCGCAGGCCTTCGGTCCGGACCATCTCACCAAGTAATTCCGTGCGGCCCCTCCTGTGATCCACTGATCTCCGGAGGGGCCGCTCATTTCATCCGGAAGGAAAGCCATGGCCATGGACGCCGTCTCCGTCATCCGCGCCAAGCGGGACCGCGGGGAGCTCAGCGACGAACAGATCGACTGGGTCATCGACGCGTACACCCGAGGCGAGGTCGCCGACTACCAGATGGCCGCCCTCAACATGGCGATCCTGCTCAACGGCATGAACCGCCGTGAGATCGCCCGCTGGACGGCCGCGATGATCGCCTCGGGCGAGCGCATGGACTTCTCGTCCCTGTCCCGCCCGACCGCCGACAAGCACTCCACGGGCGGCGTCGGCGACAAGATCACGCTCCCGCTGGCGCCCCTGGTGGCCGCCTGCGGCGCGGCGGTCCCGCAGCTGTCGGGCCGGGGCCTCGGCCACACCGGCGGCACGCTCGACAAGCTGGAGTCCATCCCGGGCTGGCGGGCGCTCCTGTCGAACGAGGAGATGCTGCACGTCCTCGACACCACGGGCGCGGTCATCTGCGCGGCGGGTGACGGCCTGGCCCCCGCCGACAAGAAGCTCTACGCGCTCCGTGACGTCACCGGCACGGTCGAGGCGATCCCGCTGATCGCCTCCTCCATCATGTCCAAGAAGATCGCCGAGGGCACGGGCTCCCTGGTCCTGGACGTGAAGGTCGGCAGCGGCGCCTTCATGAAGACCATCGAGGACGCGCGGGAACTCGCCTCCACGATGGTGGGCCTGGGCACGGACCACGGTGTGAAGACGGTCGCGCTCCTGACGGACATGTCGACCCCGCTCGGCCTGACGGCGGGCAACGCCCTTGAGGTACGGGAGTCGGTCGAGGTCCTCGCGGGCGGCGGCCCGTCGGACGTCGTCGACCTCACCATCGCCCTGGCCCGCGAGATGCTCGACGCGGCCGGCGTCAAGGACGCCGACCCGGCGAAGGCGCTGGCCGACGGCTCCGCGATGGACGTGTGGCGCCGCATGATCGCCGCGCAGGGCGGCGACCCGGACGCAGCGCTGCCCGTCGCGCGCGAGCAGCACGTGGTGAACGCCCCGGCCTCCGGTGTGCTGACCCGCCTCGACGCGTACGACATCGGCATCGCCGCCTGGCGCCTGGGCGCCGGACGCGCCCGCAAGGAGGACCCGGTGCAGGCCGGCGCGGGCGTCGAACTGCACGCCAAGCCGGGCGACACCGTGACGGCGGGCCAGCCGCTGCTCACCCTCCACACGGACACCCCGGAGCGCTTCGAGTACGCCCTCCAGGCGGTCGAGGGGTCGTACGACATCGCGGCGGCGGGCACGGACTTCAAGGCGACGCCGATCGTGCTGGACCGGATCGCGTGAGCTGAGCCTTCCCCTCCTTCGGGGTGAACGGGACCGGTGGAACCGCACCGGTCCCGTTCACCATGTCCGCGCTCCACGTCCGCGCTCCACGTCCGCGCTCCATATCCGCGCTGCGTGGCCGTGCTCTACGTCCGCGCTTCATGTCCGAACGATGAGTTCTGGGCGCCCGGCCGGTCTACAGACTGTGGACGCCACGACACCCGCCGTACTCGTACTGCCCGGACTCGTCACCCGTGACGAGGTGCCGGGGCTCTGTGAGGACGTGCGGGCACAGCTGGAGACGACCGGGGCCGGGGTCGTGGTCTGCGATGTCGGGGGGCTGGGGCCGCCCGGCCTGACCGCCGTCGACGTACTGGCGCGGCTGGAGCTGGCCGCGCGGCGGGCCGGAGGACGGATACGCCTGCGCAACCCGGACCCGGCCCTGCGCGCCCTACTCGACCTGGTCGGCCTCGGCCTGGACGTCGGCGACGCCTCCGACACCTGCGGCCTCTCCGTCCCCGTCGAGCCGGAGCGGGAGGCCGAAGAGCGGGAACCAGCGGGCGGTGTCCAGGAAGCAGTGGAACCCGGTGATCCGCCCCTTTGAGATCTCCAGGGCCTGCACCGCCCAGGGCGTGTAACCACCCGCTTCCGGATCCGGCTTGTACTGGGCGAAGCCGGGCAGACCATTGACCTCGACGGGGATCAGGCGCGAACCCGCGCATGCGGCGCCCAGGGTGGTCATGAAGCCGGTGATGTCGTCCGTGCCGCGCAGCCACAGGTCGAACGGCGGCATCGTCATGATCGCGTCCTCGTGGAGCAGCGCGGTCAGCGCCGTCATGTCGTACCCCTCGAAGGCGGCGACATAGCGCTCCAGGAGCTTCTGCTGCTCCTCGTCGAGCGGGTCGGACGCCGCGGCCTCCGCGCCGGCGCCGTCGCTCTCGGCGAGGGTCGCGCGGGCCCGCTGGAGCGCGCTGTTGACCGAGGCGACCGTGGTGCCGAGCAGCTCGGCGACCTCGCTCGCCTTCCAGGCGAGGACCTCGCGCAGGATCAGCACCGCGCGCTGCTTGGGCGGCAGCTGCTGGAGGGCCGCCATGAAGGCGAGCCGCACCGACTCCTTCGCGACGGCCGCCTCGGCCGGGTCGCTGACCGTGGGCAGTACGCGGGCGTCGGGCATCGGCTCCAGCCAGGTGTTGTCCGGGCGGGGATTGAGGGCCGCCTGCGCCAGCGGGGAGGGGGCGGTCAGGTCCATCGGCCGCGCCCTTTTGTTGCCCGCGTTCAACATGTCCAGGCATACGTTCGTCGCGATCCGGTACAGCCAGGAGCGCATCGAGGAGCGGCCCTCGAACTTGTCGTAGCTGCGCCAGGCGCGGACCATCGTGTCCTGCACCGCGTCCTCGGCCTCGAAGGAGGAGCCGAGCATCCGGTAGCAGTACCCGGTCAGCTCGACCCGGTGTTTCTCCAGCCGGACGTCCAGGTCTGTCGTCGTCGCCGTACCTTCGCTGCTCATAGCCAACCCACCCCTGTGGCTGTGGTCCGTCCCGCGCGTCGTTGCGCCGGCACTTCGGAAGCTACCGCAGCCCACTGACAATGGCGTGCGGAGTGGGCGTTTCGCCCCCGCCGCCCCTGAACAGGGGCAGGGGGAACTGCGCAACGGGGTCCGGGACGGAGCCCCAGGTACGGGACGGGAATGGACAGGGGCGGCGGGGGCGGGAACCGCCTTCAGTGGGCCGGCGCGGGCTTCCGGCGGGACTGGACGCGCGCCGCGTGGGAGCCGAAGACCGTGATGGTCACGACGCCGAGGACGGCCAGCAGGCCGAGGACCACCGTGCCGCCCCAGCCCCCCGCGTGAAAGGCGACCGCCCCCATCGTGCTCCCCGCACTGGAGCCGACGTAGTACGCGGACTGATAGAGGGCCGAGGCCTGCGCCCGGCCACGCACCGCGGTGTGACTCACCGCCGAGGACGCCACCGCATGCCCGGCGAAGAACCCCGCCGTGATGAGAACCAGACCGAGCAGCACGAGGGGAAGCGAGTCCGCCAGGGACAGCAGCAGACCGGAAGCCGTGGTGCCGCCCGCGAGGTACAGGGACCCTCGCCGGCCCAGGCGGCCGACCAGCCTGCCCGCCGTCGACGCCGACACCGTACCCACCAGATACACCAGGAAGATCGATCCGATGATGCCCTGGGGGAGCGAGAAGGGGGCCTCGGTCAGGCGGTATCCGATGACCGTGTAGACCCCGCCGAACACCATCATGAACAGCGCGCCGATCGCGTACAGCCGGCGCAGCAGCGGGTTGGAGAGGTGGTCCCGGACCGTCCGGACCAGGACACGCGGCCGCAGCGAGCCCGGCGTGAAGTGCCGAGGCGCCGGGAGCAGCAGCCGGAAGGCCACCGCGCAGGCCACGGCGATCACGCCGATCGTGCCGACGGCCACCCGCCAGCCCCACTCCTGCGCGACCCAGCCGGTGATGACCCGGCCGCTCATCCCGCCGACGCTGTTGCCCGCCACGAAGAGACCGATGGCCGTGATCAGCGCCTTGGGGCGGACCTCCTCCGCCAGATACGCCGTCGCCGACGCCGGAAGGCCGGCGAGGGCCGCGCCCTGCACCGCCCGCAGCGCGACCAGCGCGCCGATCGACGGGGCGAAGGGGACCAGCAGCCCGACCGCCACCGCGACGACCAGCGACGCCGTCATCAACGTACGCCGTCCGAAACGCTCCGACAGCGCGCTCATGGGGAGCACGAAGAGCGCCAGCCCGCCCGTCGCGGCCGACACCGTCCAGCTCGCCTCGCTCGCACTCACCCCGAAGTCCGTGGAGACGAGCGGGAGGAGGGCCTGAGTCGAATAGAGCAGCGCGAAGGTCGCCACACCGGCGAGGAAGAGGGCGAAGCTCATCCGGCGGTAGCCGGGCCCGCCCGGGGCCATACGGGAATCGCGGGTGCCGCGAGCGTCACGGGAGTCGGTGGCAGGGGCGGAGGCGGTGGCGCCCACGGTGGTGGGCGCCTCGGTACTGGCGGAAGGCATGCTTCGAACGTAAAGAGCCGCCGCTCATCCGTCCAATGCACGGAAACCCCATAATCGATCCCATGGCGCATCAGCAGAGGTCAGAAGCTCACCTGTCACCGTCCAGTGACACAGAAGACATCGTCGCGCTGCTCGCCCCACGCCTCGCGTACTTCGCCGGAGTCGCCCGCACCGAGCACGTCACCCGGGCCGCGCAGGAGATGCAGGTCCCGCAGTCGACCCTGTCCCGGGCCATGGTCCGGCTCGAACAGGACCTGGGCGTCGACCTGTTCGCGCGCCGGGGCCGCACGGTGGCGCTGACACTCGCCGGGCGCACCTTCCTCTCCTCCGTCGAACGCGCCCTCGCCGAGATCGAGCGCGCCGCCGACGAGGTGCGCGCCGACGCGGACCCGGCCACCGGCAAGGTCGCCTTCGGGTTCCTGCACACCATGGGATCCGAGACGGTCCCCGGCCTGATCCGCGCCTTCCGCGCCGACCATCCCCGGGTCCGTTTCAGCCTCGTGCAGAACTATGGCGAGGCGATGCTGGAGCGGCTGCGCGCGGGCGAGTTGGACCTGTGCCTCACCTCCCCCGTGCCGGACGCGCCCGATCTGGTCGGCCACCGCCTCGACGAACAGAAACTCCGGCTTGTGGTACCGGCCGACCACCGCCTCGCCGCCCGCAAGCGCATCCGCCTCGCCGAGGCCGCCGACGAGACCTTCGTGACCCTGGAACCCGGCTACGGCCTGCGCCGTATCACCGACGACCTCTGCACGGAGGCCGGCTTCAAACCGCGCGTCGCCTTCGAGGGGGAGGAGGCGGAGACCCTGCGGGGCCTCGTCGCCGCAGGTCTCGGGGTGGCGCTCCTTCCCCCACCGGCCGTACCCCGTCCGGGGGTTGTGGAGCTGACGGTGACGGCACCGCGTGCCGCACGGGAGATCGGGGTGGCCTGGCTGGGCGGCCATCCCGACACCCCACCGGTGGCCGCCTTCAAGAGGTTCCTGCTGTCCCGACGGGGACGCCTGCTCCCGGACTGACCACTCCCGGACGGCCCCAGGGCCTGTCCAGGAGTGGTCGGTCCAAAGACGCGGGGACCTAGCGGCGCAGTGCCTTCCCGAACCCGGAGGCGAGCGGCATCCGCAGTCCCAGCGGCGGCGGAGCCGCGAGCGCGTCCTCGAGCGGCCGGGACAGACTCCGGCCGAACAGGGCACCCATCACGAAGTCCTCGGCCAGTGCGAGCACTTCGGCCCGGTACTGGTGCAGCGCGTGCCCGTCGGAGTGGACCTCGAAGCGGCAGATGTCGCGGTTGGCCTTCTTCGCGCGCGCGGCGAGCCGGAAGGACAGCTCGGGGTCGGTGCGCTCGTCGTTCGTGCCGTGCACGATCAGCACGCGCCGCCCGGCCAGCTGCTTCACCGGTTCGGGTGGCGCCGCCACGTCCTCCTCGGGCAGCCAAGGGGCGAGCGCCAGTGCGGAGTTGACGGCACTGTGGCCGGCCGCGCGCAGCGCCGCACGTCCGCCCATGTCCACTCCGGTCAGGCAGACCGGGACGTCTCCGTAGCGGCGTACGACCTCGTCGGCGGCCCAGGACGCGTCGCGCGCCAGATGCGCCTCGCTGCCGTTCCAGCCCCGGAACCGGTAGTGCACCACGTGGGTGACCAGACCCTCCGCGCGTCCGGCGCGGGTGAGGCGCCGTCCCAGCGCGCGTACAGAGGCGGTCGCCATCATGGGGGACGGCCTGCGGTCGGAGATCGCCTCGCCGCCGGGAAGCAGCAGAACCACTCCGCTCACCGCCGTCGGCTCCGGGCCGAGCGCCCTCCCCAGCCGGGCCCTGCGAACCGGCGTCGCTTGCTGTGCCATGACAGAACAGTGTCAGAAGCAACGGTGTACGCCACCCGTCCGCACGGTCACCGTTACGTATCGACGGATTCGTACAGCAGGAGATCTACGCGCGTAGGGGCTACAGTGCGGAAATGACGAGCCAGATCCAGAACACCCCGAGCTCGGAACAGATCCGCCGGGCGCCCAAGGTCCTGCTGCACGATCACCTCGACGGGGGCCTGCGCCCCGGGACGATCGTCGAACTCGCCCAAGAAACGGGCTACTCCGGTCTCCCCGAGACCGACCCCGACAAGCTCGGCGTCTGGTTCCGGGAGGCGGCGGACTCCGGTTCCCTGGAACGGTACCTGGAGACCTTCGCCCATACCTGCGCCGTCATGCAGACCCGCGAGGCACTGGTCCGGGTCGCCGCCGAGTGCGCCGAGGACCTCGCCGAGGACGGTGTCGTCTACGCCGAGGTCCGGTACGCGCCCGAGCAGCACCTGGAGGCCGGGCTCACCCTCGAAGAGGTCGTCGAGGCGGTCAACGAGGGCTTCAGGGAGGGCGAGCGGCTCGCCCGGGAGAACGGGCACCGGATCAGGGTGGGCGCCCTGCTGACCGCCATGCGGCACGCGGCCCGCGCCCTGGAGATCGCCGAACTGGCGAACCGCTACCGGGACTCGGGCGTCGTCGGCTTCGACATCGCCGGCGCCGAGGCCGGCTTCCCGCCCACCCGGCACCTCGACGCCTTCGAGTACCTCAAGCGCGAGAACAACCACTTCACCATCCACGCGGGCGAGGCCTTCGGGCTTCCGTCGATCTGGCAGGCCCTCCAGTGGTGCGGCGCCGACCGGCTCGGCCACGGCGTACGCATCATCGACGACATCCAGGTCCACGAGGACGGCTCGGTGCAGCTCGGGCGGCTCGCCTCGTACGTGCGCGACAAGCGCATCCCGCTGGAGCTGTGCCCCAGCTCCAACCTCCAGACCGGTGCCGCCGATTCGTACGCCGACCATCCCATCGGACTGCTGCGGCGGCTGCATTTTCGCGCGACCGTGAATACGGATAATCGCCTCATGTCGGGCACGAGCATGAGTCGGGAATTCGAGCATCTTGTCGAGGCATTCGGTTATACGCTCGACGACATGCAGTGGTTCTCGGTCAATGCTATGAAGTCAGCATTCATTCCTTTCGATGAACGACTGGCGATGATCAATGACGTGATCAAGCCCGGATATGCCGAGCTGAAGTCCGAATGGCTGTTCCAGCAGACCGCCTCCACCAGCGCTTCTGTGGGGAATCAGGCCTGATCGGAGGGGGTGGAACGCGGCCGGGTCTTCACTTCTTCTCCATGACTCGGCCGCTTTCTGATGTTTGCGGAGGGCGGCTCTGCGTGTTTACGTTTTTGGACCGCTCACATCCCCGTAACACGGATACAAGGACGCATTCAAAATGAAGCAGTCTGCTGCCAAGACCCTCGGTGTCGCCGCTCTCGGTGCCGCCTTCGCCGCCACCGGCGCGGGTGCCGCGAACGCCGCGCCGGCCGTGCCGGACGCCTCCTCGGCGCTGGACACCGTCACCAAGACGCTGCCCGCGGAGAACGTCGCCAAGGCGCTGCCCGGTGCCGGTGAGGCGCTCGCGCATGGGCAGAGCGGGCTGGGTGCGGGCATGGCCGCCGCGCAGCCTGCCGCCGCGCGCGTCCTGGCCAAGGGGCAGGCCGCGCCCGTGGCCGGGCTGCTCGGAGGCCTGCCGGTGCAGGGGCTGCCGACGGGCGGTCTGCCGGTGAACGGGATTCCGCTCGGCTGACTTCCGCCGCGTGCATGTACGCCGATGGGGCGCACCCTGGTGGGGTGCGCCCCATCGGCGTACATGCCGCGTCCGTTGGAGTCACCAGGCCGTGCGGGTGGCCTTGTCCTCGGAGGGGAACAGGATCCACAGCGCTATGTAGAGCAGGAACTGGGGGCCAGGGAGCAGGCAGGAGAGCACGAAGATCACGCGCATCGTGGTCGCGGAGGTGCCGAAGCGCCGTGCCAGCGCTGCGCACACGCCGCCGATCATGCGGCCGTTGGTGGGGCGGGCAAGGGCGGTCATGGTGGCTCCTTCGCGAACCGTGGTGGAGTGCCGGGCTGTTCGGCTTCGATGCCGTCCGGCTGCGAAGCCTTCGAGGTGTCCGGCTTCGATGTCTTCCACGCTACGGGGACGAAGCGGGCCAAGCGTCGCTCTACGGGGCGATCCCGACCCTGGGAATCGTCGGGGTCCGACCCTGAGCGGTGTCCTCCCGCGGGAGGGCCGCGCGGCGCCGAGTCTCGGCCCGGCGGCGGAGCCGGGCCCTGGCCGCCGGCACGACCGCGAGGTGCGCGAGGGCCACGCCCACGGCGTTGAGCAGCAGTGAGTCGACGTCCACGACCTGGCCGGGGACGCCGGTCTGCAGCAGCTCGATACCCAGCGAGATGAGGGCGCCGGCGGCGACCGTACGTATGAGGGAGCCGAGAGGGGAGACGGCGAGCTTGCCGCCCGCCATGGGGAGCAGGACGCCCAGCGGGGCGAGGAGGCCCAGGCCCTCGGCGATGCGGCGGGCCGCTTCCTGGGGGCCCAGTGCGAGGTCGGCTCTGATGCCCGCGAAGGGCCGCAGATTGGCGGCGCTCACCCAGGGGACGTCCAGGGGGCGCAGGGTGATCCAGGCGACGAGGGCGAGGTGTGCGACGAGGAGGACACCTCCTGCCACACGGACGTGGGTCACGGCACTGCCGCCGTCTGAACCTTGACGCTGCACGCCCCCCAAGACGCCGGGTCCGGCACGATCGGTTCCGGCCGGGCCGTTTTCGCCCCCGCCGCCCCTACCTGTCCGTACCCGGGGGGGCGACCCCCCGGACCCCCGCATCGCGCTGACACGCTCGTCCTCATATGCCCGACGGGCCCTAGGAGACCGCCTCCGACGGGGGCGAGGTCGTGCCGGGGTCGGCGCGGACCTCCGGGGTGCACGCGTAGCTGCGGAGGGGGGACGGGGCGGGGCCGCCGAGGATGACGGAACCGTCGTCCCGGGCCGCGGCGGAGTCGGAGAAGGTGCAGACGATCTGGGCCAGGGCGGAGTGCGTGAGGCTCTCCGGCGCGGTGCTCAGCCGGAGCGTGTCCTCGGGGTCCTTGTCCCGGGGCCCGCTGACCGTCATCCCGCCCCGCACGTCCGTCGTGTACCGGGCCTGCTGCTCCGGCGTGGAGGGCGTCTCGGCGAGCTCGTCGAGCAGCCCCTGGGCCACCAGCACCCGCCGCGCCGCCTCCGCCGTACCGTCCGGGACGCTGACCGAACGGTCCACGGTGACCAGCTGCGCGGAGCAGAGGAGGAAGACCTGCACGGGGACGCCCCGGGAGGACTGGGTGGAGATGTCCGGGCCGGACAGGGCGCAGGGCACCCGGGACGGCGCAGGACCGAAGTCCGTCGGCACCTGCGTGGAGCGGATACCGCACCCCACGAGCAACGCGGCAAGCAGCGGCACGGCCAGCCAGGACCGTACACGTCGGAGTCGCGGCGCGGCCGGCCAGGACCGTGCACGTCGGAGTCGCTGCGCGGCGGGCCAGGATCCGGTGCGTGCACGCGCGACTCGTGCGCGGAGGGTCGGTCGGGTACCGGTGGCGGGTGCGCGGAGGGTCGGTGCGGTGCGGGTGGCGCGTGCGGGGAGGGTCGGTGCGGTGCGGGTGGCGCCTGCGCGGAGGGTCGGTCCGGTGCCGGTGGCGCCTGCGCGGCGGGTGCGTCCGGTGCCGGTGGCGCGTGCGGGGAGGGTCGGTGCGGTGCGGGTGGCGCGTGTGCGGAGGAGTCGTGCGGTCGTCATCCGGTGGGCTCCTCGGTGCTGTTCCCGTTGCCGCAGGCGTTCCCCGTGCCGCCGGTGCCGCCGTCGCGAGGGTCGTCGGCGGTCAGTTCCGACGCGTCCTGGGGCAGGCGGAGGGTGAAGACGGCACCGCCCTTGGGCGCGTTCGCCGCGGTGATCTCGCCGCCGTGGATGTGCGCGTTCTCCAGGGCGATGGAGAGCCCGAGACCACTGCCCTCGGAGCGGGGGCGGGACGCGCTCGCCTTGTAGAAGCGGTCGAAGACATGCGGGAGTACGTCCTCGGGGATGCCGGGACCGTGGTCCTGGACCTCGATCACCAGCGCGTCGGCCTCCTTGCGCACCGACACCCGTACCGGCGAGCCCCCGTGCTTGAGCGCGTTGCCGATCAGGTTGGCCAGGATCACGTCGAGGCGGCGCGGGTCGAGACGTGCCGTGATGCCGCGCTCGACGTCCAGGTCCACCGCGTCCAGCCAGGCGCGCGCGTCGATGCACGCGGTGATCTGGTCGGCGATGTCGACGTCGTCGAGGACGAGACGAGCCGTGCCCGCGTCGAAGCGGGTGACCTCCATGAGGTTCTCGACGAGGTCGTTCAGACGGCGCGTCTCGCTGACCACCAGACGTACGGCCGGTTCGATCATCGGGTCGACGCTGCCGGTCTCCGCGTCGAGTTCCTCTTCCAGGATCTCCGTCACGGCGGTGATCGCGGTGAGCGGCGTACGGAGTTCGTGGGACATGTCCGCCACGAAGCGGCGGGACGCCTCGTCGCGGGCGCTCATGTCGTCCACGCGTTTCTCGAGGGCCTCCGCCGTGTGGTTGAACGTCCTTGACAGATCGGCGAGTTCGTCGGTGCCGGACACACGCAGCCGGGTGTCCAGCTTGCCCTCGCCGAGACGGCGGGCCGCGATGCCGAGGCGGTGCACCGGCTTGAGGACCGTGGTCGCGGCGGCCTGCGCGAGCAGCGCCGAGCCGATCAGGGCCAGGCCGGTCGCGATGCCCAGGGACCAGGCGAGGGAGTTGAGATCCTTCGCCTCGGGTTCGAGGGACTTGAGCATGTAACCGGTGGTCGTGCCGCCGATCACCTTCGCGCCGCCCACGAGGTACGGCTTGTCGTGGTCGGTGATCCGCTGCCAGTACAAGTGGTACGCGGACTTGTTGTTCGAGGAGACCGGCTGCTTCCTGTTCACGGCCTTCTGGAGGGACTTGGGCACGTCCTCCAGCGTGAAAGTGTCCAGCGCGGAGTTGCCGACGACGGTCTTGCCGCTGCCGTCCTGGCCGACCAGCAGCACGCTGAAGCGCTGGCTGCTGTTCGCCATCTGCCCGGCCGTGCGCTGGAGGTCGTCCTGTGCCGGGTGCACCGGCAGCAGGCTCGCGTGGTTGCGCATCTCCTGCTGGAAGTCGCGCAGCACCGCGTCCTGCGTACGCGTCAGCACGGCCTCGCGGTTGAGCCAGTACGCGATGCCCGACGCCGACACGGCGGCCGTGAGTGCGACGAGTCCGAACACGACGACCAGCCGCAGTCGCAGACTGGTGAAGCGCAGCCCGGACAGGATCGCCCTGCGCGCCGCGGCCCAGCCACGGAGCTCGTCCTGCGGTTCGCTCACCGTGCCCGACCGTTCTCCCCCGGACTCCGTCCGGGGGCACCCCCATATCCGCCTGTGCGGCACAGCGGTGCCGCTTTCGTGCCCGGGCGCGGCCCGGCGGCCGCACGTGCGTCGCTCACGAGGGAGAGTCCAGCCGGTAGCCGACGCCCCGCACGGTACGGATCAGGGTGGGCGAGGACGGCACGTCCTCGACCTTCGCACGCAGCCGCTGCACGCAGGCGTCCACCAGGCGCGAGTCGCCCAGATAGTCGTGTTCCCAGACGAGACGCAGCAACTGCTGGCGGGACAGCGCCTGTCCGGGCCGGCGGCTCAGCTCCAGGAGCAACCGCAGCTCGGTGGGTGTCAGTTGCAGGTCCTCGCCGTTCTTGGTGACCGTCATCGCGGCACGGTCGATGACGAGCGAGCCGAACGACGCCGAGTCGTTCGCCTCCCGCTCGCCGCGCCGCAGCACGGCACGGATCCGGGCGTCGAGCACCCGGCCCTGCACGGGCTTGACGACATAGTCGTCGGCGCCGGACTCCAGTCCGACCACCACGTCGATGTCGTCGCTGCGCGCGGTCAGCAGAATGATCGGCAGCTGGTCGGTGCGCCGGATGCGCCGGCACACCTCGAATCCGTCGATGCCGGGCAGCATCACATCCAGCACGATCAGGTCCGGTCGCTGCTCACGCAGCAGCTTCAGACCGTCCTCGCCGGTGGCAGCGGTGGCCACACGGTGTCCCTGGCGCGTCAAAGAGAGCTCCAGGGCCGTACGGATGGCGTCGTCGTCCTCGATCAGCAACAGGGAAGGCACGAACGTCATTCTGGCCCATGTCATGGCCGGGTATCGACCGTTGGAGCGCTCCCATCCATCTCCCGCACAGATGGAGGGCCCCTCGTGCGGCGCAGTGGGGGCCTGGGCGATCCTCTGCGTAGTCGTAGCGCTCTTCTCTGTGATCGCGCTGTGGCGCGCCTGGGGAGGGGCCCTGTGACAGGTCTGTGACAGTCGGCGGACACGGCCATGAAGTGGCCCGGGCAAGCTTTTCGACACAAGCAAGGAAGCACGGCCGAACGAACCGAAGAACCGGGACTCCACGACGGGGGGCGCGAGATGAACACGCTGCACAGCACCAGCACAAGCGCAGTTGTCACGCGTCTGCACGACGTCACCCGGGGCACGGAGAAGTCCTGTGCCGATGGGGGCACCTCCCCGCTCGAGCGAAGCCGAGAGCTTGGGGGAGGGCGGGGGTGCGCTCGCGGCACCGGGCGTCAGCTCACCGCGTACATGACGGTGGTTGACGCGTTCACGGGGGAAAGCCCCGCGGTGACAGCCGCGGGGAGCACGACCGGGGGGAAGGCTCACGGGGGAGCCGCGTACGGGGAGGGCACGGGGGAGCGCCGCTCGGCGTCGGAGACGGTGGATGCCGAAGCGGCGTTCACCGCCTACGTCCAGGAGCGCCGCGCCTCCCTGTACGCAACCGCCTACCACCTGACCGGTGACCGTTTCGAGGCCGAGGACCTGCTGCAGAGCGCGCTGTTCTCGACGTACAGGGCCTGGGACCGGATCAGTGACAAGGCCGCGGTCGGGGGCTACCTCCGCCGCACCATGACCAATCTGCACATCAGCGCGTGGCGCCGCCGCAAGCTGAACGAGTACCCGACCGAGGAGCTGCCGGAGACGCCCGGTGACACGGACGCGATGCGCGGCACCGAGCTGCGCGCCGTGCTGTGGCAGGCGCTCGCCCGGCTGCCCGAACTCCAGCGGACGATGCTGGTCCTCCGTTACTACGAGGGCCGCACCGACCCGGAGATCGCGGAGATCCTCGACATCAGTGTCGGCACGGTGAAGTCGAGCATCTGGCGGTCGCTCCGCCGGATGCGCGAGGACGAGGTCCTCAGCTTCGGCCGTGACGAGGAGGAGTCCTTCGGGGAGCTTGTCGCCTGAAGGTCTGGGGGAAGCAAGGGGAAAACAGGTAACAGGTAGTACGGGGGAGCGGTACCGGGGGGAACCAACGGGGTCACGGGGGACCACGGGGGACCACGGGGGAAACGAGGAAGGTCCAGGCGGACGGGGGGTCCGCCTGGACCTCTTTTCGTTTTCGCGGCACAGCCGCGAGCTTCCGTTTTTCCGCACGGCCGCGAGCGTGTCCGCCTGTTCCTTCGGCTGTGCCGCGTCAGACGCGGGTGACCGCGCGCGGGGTGACTACGCCGCCGTGGGGCGTGCGGCGGCGCGGCGGCCGGCGGCCGCCGCGGTCAGGCGGCCCAAGGCCTCGTCCTTGTCGCAGGGATGGGCGCCCAGGGCGGCCTGCCGGGCCACGATGGAGCGCTCGGCGCGCATCAGCCGCCAGCCGCGGCGCAGCAGGAAGGGCACCGACTTGCGGCCCTCCTTCAGATCCCGCAGAAAGCGGCGGCGGAACGTGGTGACCGGGCCGCGCGACAGGCACAGCGCGTCGGCCAGCACGCCCAACTCCCGGCAGCGCTCGACGATCTCGGCGGCGAAGATCCCCTCCGCGATGAACAGCGGCGTCCGCTCGATGCGCAGGGTCTCCGTGCCGGTCCGCGCGCTCAGCGAGATGTCGTACACGGGGAGGGACGTACGTCCCGTGCGGCACAGCTCCTCGATCGCGGCGACCGCGGTGTCCGCGTCCCAGGACAGCGGGTGGTCCCAGTCGATGTCCGCGCTGCCCTCCACCTGCGGCAGCGTCGGGTCCGTGCCCTCCTTGTAGAAGTCGTCGAGCCGGAGCACGGGCAGCCCGGAGTCGGCCGCGAGAAGGGACTTTCCAGAGCCGGAGGGGCCGCAGAGCAGCACCACGCGGGTGGATATCGGGGGATGGGAACCCAATTCTCTGTACCTTCTGTGACGCGGCCGGGGCGCCGTGGGTCGGCACGGCTCCCGGACATTATCCCTGCCCGGACTCCCGCCCCGGATCGGGCGGATGCGGGCTCCGTCACGAAGCGCACCGACGCGTCCGGTTCCGCGCCAGGACCCGCGCCTACCCGGGAGGTGTAGGCGCCGACGGGGGCCGCCGACCGCCGACCGCACCGGCGCGCGGCGCTGCCGGGTCGTCGGTCTTCTCCAGGCCTCGGGAGCCGCCCGAGCTGTCCAACCTTCCAGAACGGCAACGGCTTCGAGCCGGGATTCCGGAGCTGTTTTAACCGGCGGCTGGGAGGGGTCGGCGCCGATGTGCCGTTGACCCACACAGGCGAATCCGGCCCGCGAACGCCGCACGGGAAGACGAGTCAACTACTCTGTGTGTCACTTCAGTTGCTCTCCGCTCGGCAAAGAGGAAAACCTGATGGCGCGACACGCAGCCCAGCAGACCACCAAGGCCCGCATCACCGCGCGGATCGCCGTCGCGGTCGGCGTGGTCGCAGCCGGTGCGGCCGCGGCCGGCCCGGCCTTTGCGAACACGGCCCCCGTCCTGGACGTCATGCGCACCAGGCCCACCTCGCCGGCCGACGTCGACCCGCAGGCGGGCCTCCAGGGACTGACCGGCACGGTGGGCCATGTGGCCGGTCCCGTCGAGGGCCTGAAGCCCAACCCGCTCGCGGGCACCGGCGTGGACCCGCTCGACAACGGCGTGGCCACCCAGCTCGCCGACTTCAAGCCGCTGTCCTCCCAGGCGCTGACCGAACCGCTGGCGCAGGCGCCCTCGGTCGGCAGCATCCCGGCGGTCGGGCAGACAGCGGGACTGCTGCACTGAGGCGGGACATGAGAGAGCCGCGCTCCCCCTGGACGGAGGGGAAGCGCGGCTCTCCCGTGATCGGGGCCCCGGGGACACTGATCGGGGCCCCGAGATCTCGTTACGCCTCGCTGACCGCTCAGCTGTCGGCAGGTCGGCTGCTCAGCCGCCCAGCTGCTCAGCCGCCCAGCAGCTCAACCACTCAGTAGGACGATCCGGAGGCGCCCAGGGACCCCGTCGGGTGCCAGACGGTCTTCGTCTCCAGGAAGGCCGTGAGGCGCTCGATGCCGGGGGTCTCGGAGTAATCCACAGCCTGTGGACGGACGACTCGCTTGAGATTGTCCGCGGCGGCGATCTCCAGCTCCTTGGCCAGTACGTCGTCCGCGCCCGCGAGGTCGATCGCGTTGACGTCCTGGTGCGCGGCGAGGGGAGCGGCGATCTCGGCCGTACGGCCCGAGAGGACGTTGACGACCCCGCCGGGCAGATCGGAGGTGGCCAGCACCTCGCCCAGCGACAGCGCCGGGAGCGGGGACCTCTCGCTCGCGATCACGATCACCGTGTTGCCGGTCGCGATCACCGGAGCGATCACGGACACCAGGCCCAGGAACGACGACTCCTGGGGGGCCAGTACGACGACCACGCCCGTCGGCTCCGGGGAGGACAGGTTGAAGAACGGGCCCGCGACGGGGTTGCCGCCGCCCACGACCTGGGCGATCTTGTCGGTCCAGCCCGCGTACCAGACCCAGCGGTCGATCGCGGCGTCGACGACAGCGGCGGCCTTCGACTTCGACAGGCCCTCGGCGTCCGCGACCTCGCGGACGAACTGGTCCTTGCGGCCCTCCAGCATCTCGGCGATGCGGTAGAGGATCTGGCCGCGGTTGTAGGCCGTGGCCCCGGACCAGCCGCCGAACGCCTTGCGGGCAGCGACGACCGCGTCACGGGCGTCCTTGCGGGAGGAAAGCGGCGCGTTCGCCAGCCACTTGCCCTTCGAGTCGGTCACCTCGTACACCCGGCCGCTCTCCGAACGCGGGAACTTCCCGCCCACGTACAGCTTGTAGGTCTTGAAGACACCCAGACGCCGCTGCTCGGACTTCTCGACTGCGCTCATGTTTATCGCTCGCCCTCCGGGCTCGACGGGGCGAGGTACGCCTCCAGGCCGTGACGACCGCCCTCGCGGCCGAAGCCCGACTCCTTGTAACCGCCGAACGGCGAGGTCGGGTCGAACTTGTTGAACGTGTTGGACCAGATGACGCCCGCGCGGAGCTTGCTCGCGACGGCCAGGATCCGGGAGCCCTTCTCGGTCCAGATGCCCGCCGAGAGGCCGTACTGGCTGTTGTTGGCCTTGGCGACGGCCTCGTCCGGGGTGCGGAAGGTGAGGACGGACAGGACCGGGCCGAAGATCTCGTCGCGGGCGATGGTGTGCGCCTGGGTGACGTTCGTGAAGAGCGTCGGGGCGAACCAGTAGCCGGAGGAGGGCAGTTCGCACGCCGGGGACCAGCGCTCGGCGCCCTCGGCCTCGCCCTGCTCGACGAGCGAGGTGATGCGCGAGAGCTGCTCGGCGGAGTTGATCGCGCCGATGTCGGTGTTCTTGTCGAGCGGGTCGCCGAGGCGGAGGGTGGAGAGCCGGCGCTTCAGGGAGTCCAGCAGCTCGTCCTGGATCGACTCCTGGACGAGGAGCCGGGAGCCCGCGCAGCAGACCTGGCCCTGGTTGAAGAAGATGCCGGTGACGATGCCCTCGACCGCCTGGTCGATGGGGGCGTCGTCGAAGACGATGTTCGCGCCCTTGCCGCCCAGTTCGAGGGTGACCTTCTTCTGCGTACCGGCCACCTGGCGGGCGATCGCCTTGCCGACGGCGGTCGAGCCGGTGAAGGCGACCTTGTTGACGTCGGGGTGCTCGACGAGCGCGGCACCCGTGTCGCCGTATCCCGGAAGGATGTTGACGACGCCCTTGGGCAGGCCCGCCTGGCGGCAGATGTCCGCGAAGAACAGCGCGGAGAGGGGGGTCGTCTCGGCGGGCTTGAGGACGACCGTGTTGCCGGTCGCGAGTGCCGGGGCGATCTTCCACGCCAGCATCAGCAGCGGGAAGTTCCACGGGATGACCTGGCCGGCCACGCCCAGCGGGCGCGGGTTCGCGCCGAAGCCCGCGTGGTCGAGCTTGTCGGCCCAGCCCGCGTAGTAGAAGAAGTGCGCGGCGACCAGGGGGAGGTCGGCGTCGCGGGTCTCCTTGATCGGCTTGCCGTTGTCCAGGGTCTCCAGGACGGCGAGCTCACGGGAGCGCTCCTGGATGATCCGGGCGATACGGAACAGGTACTTGGCGCGCTCGGAGCCGGGCAGCGCCGACCACTTCTCGAAGGCCTTGCGGGCGGCCTTCACGGCACGGTCGACGTCCTCGGCACCGGCCTGGGCGACCTCGGAGAGGACCTCTTCGGTGCTCGGGGAGACGGTCTTGAAGACCTTGCCCTCGGCGGCCTCGGTGAACTCGCCGTCGATGAAGAGCCCGTACGACGGGGCGATGTCGACGACGGAGCGGGACTCGGGCGCCGGTGCGTATTCGAATGCGGAAGCCATGATGGATCAGTCCACCGTCACGTAGTCGGGGCCGGAGTAGCGGCCGGTGGCCAGCTTCTGACGCTGCATCAGCAGGTCGTTGAGGAGCGAGGAAGCGCCGAAGCGGAACCAGTGGTTGTCCAGCCAGTCATCGCCCGCCGTCTCGTTCACCAGGACCAGGAACTTGATGGCGTCCTTGGTGGTGCGGATGCCGCCGGCCGGCTTCACGCCGACCTGGACCCCGGTCTGCGCGCGGAAGTCACGGACGGCCTCCAGCATGAGGAGCGTGTTCGCGGGCGTCGCGTTCACGGCCACCTTGCCGGTGGAGGTCTTGATGAAGTCCGCCCCGGCCAGCATGCCGAGCCAGCTCGCGCGCCGGATGTTGTCGTACGTCGACAGCTCGCCGGTCTCGAAGATGACCTTCAGCCGGGCGGCGCCCGAGGCCTCCTTCACGGCGACGATCTCGTCGTACACCTTCATGTACTTGCCCGCGAGGAACGCCCCGCGGTCGATGACCATGTCGATCTCGTCGGCGCCCGCGGCGACGGCGTCGCGCACGTCGGCCAGCTTCACGTCGAGCGCGGCGCGGCCCGCCGGGAAGGCGGTGGCGACGGAGGCGACCTTCACACCGGAGCCGGCGACGGCCTCCTTCGCGGTGGCCACCATGTCGGGATAGACACAGACCGCGGCCGTGCTGGGCGTCGCGGAGTCGGTCGGGTCCGGGTGGACCGCCTTGGCGCCGAGTGCCCGGACCTTGCCCGGGGTGTCCGCGCCTTCCAGCGTGGTCAGGTCGACCATCGAGATGGCGAGGTCGATGGCGTACGCCTTCGCGGTGGTCTTGATGGAACGGGTGCCGAGCGAGGCGGCGCGCGCCTCCAGGCCGACCGTGTCGACGCCGGGCAGCCCGTGGAGGAAGCGGCGCAGCGTGCTGTCCGACGCGGCCACGTCGCCGAGTGCGTGGGTGGGGGCACCACCCTGCTCGAGCGAAGCCGAGAGCTTGGGGGAAGGTGCAGTGGTGGGCATGGTCACCAGCCGAGCATATCTACGCGCGTAGCGGCTGTACACCCCCGGGGGTCGATGTGGCTTTCCCCGCCGCCTCCACCCCGACCCTCGTCCCGTCGGCCCGCCCCGACCCGTTCCGTGGGCCCGCCCCGACCCGTTCCGTGGGCCCGTCCGGACCCGTTCCGTGGGCCCATCCTGACCCGTCCCGTGGACATGTCCCGTATCCGGGGGCTGTGCCCCGGCATCGTGGTCGTCCTTCCGCGTCCTTCTGTTGCGGGCGGGTGGGGGCCTGTCGCGCGGTTCCCACGCACCTCGCGGGGCACCACGTACCTGCTCGCGGGGCACCACGTACCTGCCCGTCGCGGACGTCCGGCACAATCGGGCCATGAGCACCCCCGATCACCAGCCCCCCGTACCGGACGCCTCGCGACCCGAGACGAAGGACCGGATCTACCGGTCGCCCGCCGGCATCGCGGGCGGCGTCCTGCTGCTGCTCATCGCGGTCTGGCTCGGCGTCGACGCGCTGATCTCGGGCCACGGCCGCACCCCCTGGCTGGCCCTCGCCGCGCTGATCCTCGTCGTTCCGCTGGTGTCCGCCTTCACCCTGCGCCCCGCGGTCTACGCGAACGAGGACCGACTGCGCATCCGTAACCCGTTCCGCGTCATCGTGCTGCCCTGGAGCAAGGTCGCCGCACTGCGCTCCGGCTTTTCGAACGAGGTCGTCGACACGTCCGGCACGAAGTACCAGCTCTGGTCGGTCCCCGTCTCGCTGCGCGCCCGCAAGAGGGTGGCCAAGCAGCAGACGCGCGGCGCCTCGGCGGGCGGCGGCGGCCGTATGTCGACGCTGGGCCGCATCTCCGGGACGGGCCGTCCGTCCGCGTTCGGCGGAGCGTCGTCCGCTCCCGTAGCGCCGAGCCGCGCCACGACCGACCAGATCATGGAAGACCTGCGCGAGCTCTCCGAGGCCAGGGCGGCCGCCGAGGGCGCACAGGGCGAGATCAGCGTGCGCTGGGCGTACGAGGTGATGGGGCCCGCGGTCGCGGGAGCGGTCCTGCTGGCCATCCTGATCGCGGTGGGCTGACCGCGCCTCATGCCGTCGCGGTGGGCTGACCGTGCCTGGTGTCATCGCGGTGGGCTGATCGTGTTTCGCGTCGTCGCGGTGGGTTGACCGTGCTTCGTGTCATCGCCGTGGGTTGACCGCGCCTTGTGTCATCGCGGCGGGTGCTCAGCGTGTGGTTGTCACGGTGCGCTCGGCCACACCAGGACCATGTACGCGCTGCAGTACACCGAGCCCAGTACCGCCGCCGTAAGGGCCAGGGTGCGGAAGCGGCGGGAGGCGCGGGCGAGGTACAGGGCCGGCGGGAGCAGGAGGGGGAAGCCCGGGAGGAGGAAGCGGGCGCGGGGGAAGTAGACGCCGCCGCTGCCCAGGACGATCAGCAGCAGGACCCCGGTGAAGACGAGCAGGGGAAGCGGCTGTCGGTCCCACGCGGACAGGACGTACAGCGCCACCGACGCGAGCAGCGTCACGGTCACCATCACCAGGAACAGCTCGGGCGTCGAGTCGTACGCCAGCACCTCCCGCAGCCGGCGCAGGGTCTCCACGCCGCCGTCCCACTCGTTGTGCCACAGCTGTTGTACGGCGAAGTAGCCGTCCCAGCGGCCCAGGCGCAGGCCCACCCAGCCGACGTACGCGAGCCAGCCCGCCGGGGCGAGGGCGGCTGCCGCGAGAGCGCGGCCCGAGTACGCCCGGCGGAGCGAGAGCAGGGCCGCCACACTGACCGCCGCCGCCACCGCGATGCCCGTCGGGCGGGTCAGCCCGGACAGCGCCGCCAGTGAACCCGCCCACAGCCAGCGGCCGGTCAACACCGCGTACAGCGCCCACGCGGCGAACGCCGTGAACAGCGACTCCGTGTAGCCCATCCACTCGACCAGGCCCACCGGCAGCGCAGCCCACAGCACGGTCAGCAGCACGCCCACCCGGCGGCCGTGCAGCAGGCTGCCCACCGCGAAGACGCCCCACGCGGCGAGGAACGAGCTCGCGACCGCGATCACCAGCCCCGTCGTCGCGCGCGTGCCCGGTGTGAGCACCGCGACCGCCTTGACCAGCAGGGGGTACAGCGGGAAGAAGGCGAGGTTGTTCGCGTCGTACGCCGTGCCCAGGTGGTGCGTGTAGCCGTGGGCGGCGATGCCCAGGTACCAGTTCGCGTCCCACTGCGTCGCCAGGATCGGCCAGAGGCCGTGGTGCTGACGGTGGGCCCACAGGGCGACCGCGAGCAGGACGGTGAGGCGTACGGCCGCGTAAGCGAGGAGAGCGGGGGCGGCGCGGCGCAGGTGGGCGCGGAGCCGGGCCTTCCGCGGCGGCTGCCGGGTGGTCGGGACGAGTCCGCTCGGGGCGTTCCGGGGTGGGGCGGATGTCGGCCGGGAAGCGGTCGAGGGCACGCGGCAGCTCCTGGGACTCGGTGGTGCGCTACCGGTAACCGTTCCTCGGTCTTCCGGCGGCGCACGGGAGCGCTGCGTCAACTGCCGTGCGGAAATCACCCGAAAGGGCGGCGGAGCGGGGTTCGCTCGGTGGGGCCCCTCGGTCCGCGACGCGAGAGTCGCGACGCGAGTGGCCCCACCGGCGGTGTCGGATCCTGCCGGGTCCCGTCGCCAGTCGTCGATGGCGGCCGGTAGGTGCTGGCGGCAGTTGTCGGTTGTGACCGACAGGATCTGGCGGCAGTTGTCGGCAGTTGTCGGTAGCGGGTCGGCAGGTTCTGTCGGCAGTTCTATGCGGCGGCCGACAGGTCCCGTCGTCGGATACCGGTGGTGGCCGACAGGTCCCGTCGTCAGATCGTCAGATACCGGCGGCGGCCGACAGGTCCCGCTTGATCGCGGCCAGCAGTTCGGCGGCCTTCGCGTGGGCCGCCGGGAGGCCGTCGTGGGTGTCCACCGGCACCACGACCTCCAGGTAGCACTTGAGCTTGGGCTCCGTGCCGCTGGGGCGGACGATGACGCGGGCGGAGTCCAGCGTGTAGCGCAGGCCGTCCGTCGGCGGGAGCTTGTCCGTGCCCCGCGTCAGATCCTCGGACTTCGTGATCGCCAGACCCGCGAGCCGGGTCGGCGGCTGCTCGCGCAGGCGCCGCATGGCGTTCGCGATGACCGACAGGTCCTCCACCCGGACCGAGAGCTGGTCGGTGGCGTGCAGGCCGTAGGTGACGGCGATGTCGTCGAGGAGGTCGAGCAGGGTCCTGCCCTGCTCCTTGAGCTCGGAGGCCAGCTCGGTGACGAGCAGGGCGGCGGTGATGCCGTCCTTGTCGCGTACGCCGTCCGGGTCGACGCAGTAGCCCAGCGCCTCCTCGTACCCGTACCGCAGACCCTCCACACGGGCGATCCACTTGAAGCCGGTGAGCGTCTCCTCGTACGGCAGCCCCGCCCGCTCGGCGATCCGGCCGAGCAGGGACGAGGACACGATCGACTCGGCGAACGCGCCGCGCGCACCCCGCCGCACCAGGTGCTCGGCGAGCAGCGCGCCGACCTCGTCGCCGCGCAGCATCCGCCAGTCCGCGCCGTCCCTGACGGCCACCGCGCAGCGGTCGGCGTCCGGGTCGTTCGCGATGATCAGGTCCGGGTCGGTCGCTCGGGCCCGCGCGAAGGCGAGGTCCATCGCACCGGGCTCTTCCGGGTTGGGGAAGGCGACGGTCGGGAAGTCCGGGTCGGGCTCGGCCTGTTCGGCGACGAGGACGGGGGCCGGGAAGCCGGCCCGGGCGAAGGCCGCGAGCAGCACGTCCTTGCCGACGCCGTGCATCGCCGTGTAGACGGTGCGGGCGGTGCGCGGCGACCCCTCGGAGAGGACGGCGTCCGTACGGGCCAGATAGGCGTCCAGAACGCTCTCGTCGAGGGTCTCCCAGCCTTCGGCGGGGCGCGGGACGTCGTGCAGCGAGACGACCGCGTCGATCTGCGCAGCGATCTCCGCGTCCGCCGGCGGGACGATCTGCGAACCGTCGCCCAGGTACACCTTGTAGCCGTTGTCGCGGGGCGGGTTGTGGCTGGCGGTGACCTCCACGCCGGCCGCCGCGCCGAGGTGCCTTATGGCGTACGCGAGGACGGGGGTGGGCAGCGGGCGGGGGAGGACGGCTGCCCGGAGCCCCGCGCCGGTCATCACGGCCGCGGTGTCGCGGGCGAAGTCCGCGGACTTGTGGCGGGCGTCGTAGCCGATGACGACCAGGCCGTCCGTCTGCCCCTTGCTCTTCAGGTACGCGGCGAGGCCGGCGGCGGCGCGGATCACGACGGAGCGGTTCATGCGCATGGGGCCGGCGCCGAGTTCGCCCCGGAGGCCGGCGGTGCCGAACTGGAGGGTGCCGCTGAAGCGGGCGGCGAGCTCCGTGACGTCCCCGGCGTCGATGAGCTCGGCGAGTTCGTCACGGGTCTCCGCGTCGGGGTCCTCGGCCAGCCACGCCTTGGCCCGTGCGATGAGTTCGTCCTGCACCTCGGGTGAACCTCTCTCTTCGTTCGTACGTTGCTGTGTACCCCGGGGTTCGCTCGCCCCCTCCGCCCCTGCCCGACCCGTACCCGTGGCTCCGCCCCGGAGCCGCTCCTCACACGCCGGAGGCGCCGGCATCCGGTGCCGGTTTCCAGCCCGTCCGGCGGGTGAGGACGAGCGCGCAGCGCGATACGGGGGGCTGGGGGTGGAGCCCCCAGGTAACGGGACGGGCAGGGCCGGAGGGGGGCGCCGAAGAACCTACAGCCGGTCCAGGACCTGGGTCAGGAGTTCGCCCATCCGGGCGGCCGAGTCGCGGCCCGCCTGGAGGACCTCCTCGTGGTTGAGCGGCTCGCCGGTCATGCCGGCGGCGAGGTTGGTCACCAGCGAGATACCGAGCACCTCGGCCCCCGCCTCACGCGCGGCGATGGCCTCGAGGGTCGTCGACATGCCCACCAGGTCCGCCCCGATGACACGCGCCATCCGGATCTCGGCCGGCGTCTCGTAGTGCGGCCCGGGGAACTGCGCGTACACGCCCTCCTCCAGGGAGGGGTCGACCTCCTTGCACAGCGCGCGCAGCCGCGGCGAGTACAGGTCGGTGAGGTCGACGAAGTTCGCGCCGACGATCGGCGAGGTGGCCGTCAGGTTGAGGTGGTCGCTGATCAGCACCGGCTGCCCGGGGCGCATGCCCTCGCGCAGGCCGCCACAGCCGTTGGTCAGCACGATGGTCTTGCAGCCGGCGGCGACGGCGGTCCGTACGCCGTGCGCGACGGCGGCGACTCCGCGGCCCTCGTAGTAGTGGGTGCGGCCCAGGAAGACCAGGGCCCGCTTGTCACCGATCTTGTACGAGCGGACCTTGCCGCCGTGGCCCTCGACCGCCGGCGGGGGGAACCCGGGCAGCTCGGTGACCTGGAACTCGGCTTCGGGGGAGCCGAGCGCGTCCACGGCCGGCGCCCAGCCGGAGCCCATCACGAGGGCGACGTCGTGGGTCTCGGCGCCCGTGAGCTCGCGCAGCCGCGTGGCGGCGGCGCCGGCGGCGGCATAGGGGTCGCCCTGGATGTCGTCCGGAAGAAGAGATGCGTTCACGCGCATGAGGGTAGCTGGTCCAGGCCTACGCGCGTAGATGACAGAGCTCACGGTCTTGCGATCGTTGTCTTGTCGTTTCCAACAAGGAACGGTGCGGGGGTGGCGCGGAGCGCGCCAAGAAAGCGTGCGAGGAGGAGGTGTCCCCCTCGACGACCGGACCGGCGCGATCCCGGAAAACGGGCGGAGTCGGGCGTGGGGGGAGGCGGGGAAACCCGCCGCGGTGGCGAAGAACCTGCTGCGACGTGGCGAGGCCCCGGCGGGGTGGCGAGGCCCCGGCGGAGTGGCGAGGCTCCGCAGGGCAAGACGTCACCTGGGCCGCAGGGCTGCTCAGCAGGGTCGCGGGGTTCGTCGGCCCGGAGCTCAGCAGGGTCGCTTGCGGAGCTCCATGACGTAGTCGTGCGGCGCCCCCGCGGACTCGGCCGCGTCGGCGATCTCCCCGAGGTACCGCGCCGACGGCAGGCCCCCCTCGTACCCGTTGAGCACGTACACCCACGTCGGCTCCTCGCCCTCCAGGGTGTGCACCCGTACCCGCATCCGCCGGTAGATGTCGAGGCCGACACCCTCCCAGCGGTCCAGGGAGTCCTCGTCCAGGGGCGCGATGTCGTACAGCGCCACGAAGACCTGGCAGCGCGGCGCCTCGACGATCGTCGCGAGCGCGCCCTCCCAGCCCATGTGCTCGCCGCCGAAGGTCAGCCGCCAGCCGTTCAGCCAGCCGGTGGCGCGCAGCGGCGAATGCGGAGCGCGGCGCGTCATGAGCCGCGGGTCGAGATTGCCGGCGTACGCGGCGTAGAGCGACATGGGGTCGAGGGTACGGCAGCGGCGCGTACGCCTCTTGCGTAACAGAAGGAGCTCGGATGCACAGCCGGTGCCCCCCTGGGCGGAAGCACCTTGAAGCGTGCGGGACAATGGAGTACGTGACTCGGATCGTGATCATCGGTGGCGGACCCGGCGGATACGAGGCGGCCCTGGTGGCCGCCCAGCTCGGCGCGGAGGTGACCGTCGTCGACTGCGACGGTCTGGGCGGGGCGTCGGTGCTCACCGACTGCGTGCCGTCGAAGACCCTTATCGCGACGGCCGAGGTGATGACCACCTTCGATTCGTCGTACGAGGAACTCGGCATCATCGTCGCCGACGACACGCCTCCCATGGAGCAGGCCGCCCGGGTGGTCGGCGTCGACCTCGGCAAGGTCAACCGCCGGGTGAAGCGCCTCGCGCTCGCCCAGTCGCACGACATCACCGCCTCCGTGACGCGGGCCGGCGCACGCGTCCTGCGCGGTCGCGGCCGGCTCGAGGGCATGCAGGGTCTCGACGGCTCGCGCAAGGTCGTCGTCCGGGCCGCGGACGGCACCGAGGAGACGCTCACCGCCGACGCCGTCCTCATCGCCACCGGCGGTCACCCCCGCGAGCTGCCCGACGCGCAGCCCGACGGCGAGCGGATCCTGAACTGGACGCAGGTGTACGACCTCGACGAGCTGCCCGAGGAGCTCATCGTGGTCGGTTCCGGTGTCACCGGTGCCGAGTTCGCCGGCGCCTATCAGGCGCTCGGCTCGAAAGTGACCCTTGTCTCCTCCCGTGACCGCGTCCTGCCCGGCGAGGACCCGGACGCCGCCGCCGTCCTGGAGGACGTCTTCCGCCGTCGCGGCATGAACGTGATGGCCCGCTCCCGCGCCGAGTCCGCCAAGCGGGTCGGCGACCGTGTCGAGGTCACGCTCTCCGACGGCCGGGTCATCAGCGGCTCGCACTGCCTGATGGCCGTCGGCGCCATCCCGAACAGCAGCGGAATGGGCCTGGACGACGCCGGCGTCAAGGTCAGGGACTCCGGACACATCTGGACCGACAAGGTTTCCCGCACCACCGCCCCCGGCGTGTACGCGGCCGGTGACGTGACCGGAGTCTTCGCCCTCGCGTCCGTCGCCGCCATGCAGGGACGTATCGCCATGTACCACTTCCTCGGCGACGCGGTGGCCCCGCTGAACCTGAAGACGGTCTCGTCGAACGTCTTCACCGACCCCGAGATCGCCACCGTCGGCTACACGCAGGCCGACGTAGACGCGGGCAAGATCGACGCCCGGGTCGTGAAGCTCCCCCTCCTGCGCAACCCGCGCGCCAAGATGCAGGGCATCCGCGACGGCTTCGTCAAGATCTTCTGCCGCCCCGGCACCGGCATCGTGGTCGGCGGCGTGGTCGTCGCCCCCCGCGCGTCGGAACTGATCCACCCCATCTCGATCGCGGTCGACAACAATCTGACGGTCGAACAGATCGCGAACGCGTTCACCGTCTATCCCTCCTTGTCGGGCTCGATCGCGGAGGTGGCACGGCAGTTGCACACCCGGAAGACGGCCGAGGAGAGCTGACGCTTCGCAGCGACTTCCCGCTGGTCACGGGGAGTTGTCGACCATTCGTACGGCATAGGCGGCGTGAGTAGGCGCGTATACCACTTCGCGCCCCGCCATGCGAACAACTTCTGTTATTCGGCGCAAACTGCTGAAAGCAGACGGTCGTTGGGGTTACTGTCAGTTTCGTGTTCGCTGCAGAACGTCGCCAATTGATCCTCGAAATGGTGCGAGCGAATGGAGCCGTGTCGCTCCGTGAGCTCGCCCGCGTCGTCCAGACCTCCGAAGTGACCGTACGGCGGGACGTGCGCGCACTGGAGGCAGAAGGACTCCTCGACCGCCGACATGGCGGTGCGGTATTGCCGGGCGGGTTTACGCGGGAGTCCGGCTTTCCGCAGAAATCGCATCTCGCGACCGCCGAGAAGACGGCCATCGCCGATCTCGCCGCGGGTCTCGTCGAAGAGGGCGAGGCCATCGTGGTGGGTGCGGGTACGACCACGCAGGAGCTGGCACGCCGGCTCGCGCGGGTGCCCGGGCTGACCGTCGTCACCAACTCCCTTCTGGTGGCTCAGGCGTTGGCCCACGCCAACCGTGTGGAGGTCGTGATGACCGGCGGCACCCTGCGCGGTTCGAACTACGCCCTGGTCGGTTCCGGTGCGGAGCAGTCCCTCCAGGGGCTGCGGGTCTCCCGGGCCTTCCTCTCCGGAAGCGGCCTGACCGCCGAGCGCGGACTCTCCACGTCCAACATGCTCTCGGCCTCGGTCGACCGGGCCCTCGTCCAGGCGGCCGCGGAGGTCGTGGTGCTCGCCGACCACACCAAGCTCGGTACGGACACCATGTTCCAGACGGTCCCGACCGATCTGATCACCCGCCTGGTCACGGACGAGCCCCCCGCGCACGACGACCGCGCGGCAACCGAACTGCAGGCCCTGGCGGACCAGGGCGTGCAGATCGCGGTGGCCGGCGGGTCAGCCGCTTCGGGCGGCGCGGGAGGCGATCCCGTCCCGGCGGGGCGCCAGCCGCGCCGGGACGTACCACTCCCCGGGCCGCGCCGCGGCCAGGTGGTACCGGAAGCGGGTGGCCCCCAACGACTGCGCACCGCCACGGTCCTGGGCGACCAGCCCTCGCCCGACCGGGCCAGGGTGGCAGACCTCCGCCGCCGCTGACTCCGGGAGAGCGGGTGCCCGCGGGGACCGGGGTGCCGTCGCCGCCCTGTCCCGTCCGCTCGCGCCCGGCGTGGTGCCTGGCAGCCGGCCGCCCTCTCCTGCCGCGGCTGCCGTCGAGCTCCCGCATGCCGTCAGGGGCTCACGCAGGGCCTCCTCGGGCCGGGGAAGAGCCGTACCGACGTCCAGTACGTCCACGTACCCAGTACGTCCAGTACGCGGGAGAACGAAGCGCCCGCCGGACTGGCTGCTCC